>NZ_VIDT01000229.1 GCF_006519715.1 Ideonella azotifigens | reverse complement strand
GCCAGGGAAACAATGGGGGCGGTGGCGCCGTCCGGCCCGAGCTGACTTCTCATGCGCTCACTTTCATTCGGCGTTCAATCGCCCAGCAGGAAGGCGCGCACCACCTCAACCTGGTCATGCTGTACCAGCATCGGCGCATGGCCCACGCCGGCGAATTCGTACAGCGTGGCGCGCGGGCCGCGCCGTGTCATCTCGGCGGCCGTCTCAGGTGCCAGCAGATCGGACTCTGCGCCGCGCAACAACAACGTCGGGCAGGCAATGCGGTCGTAGGCGGCCCAGAGCATGGCTTCTCCGGCGGTGGCGGCCTGGGGCGTGACGGTGCGGAAAGGCTGCGCCAGCGCCAGGTCGTAGTGCGGCTTGAAGCCGTCACCATCGGGCTTCAATTGCGGCGCGCTCAGCGCCAGCCACTGCTCGCGGGTGTGCGGGCCGAAGCCTTGGGAGATCGCCCACAGCGCGTCTGCCGCTTCGTCCAGGTTGGCCCAGTGCGAAGGCTGGCCCAGGTACTGGCCAATGCGCTGCAGCGAGGCCCATTCGATCTTCGGGCCGACGTCGTTCAGCACCAGCTTCTCGAAGCGGCAGCCCGGCAGGCCGGCCAGGCTCATGCCGATCAAGCCGCCCATCGAAGTGCCCACCCAGCTGAGCTGCTGCGCATCCAGCCGGGCCAGCAGCGTGACCATGTCGGCCACATAGGCGGGGATCTGGTAGCCGGCCGGGTCGGCCAGCCAATCGGAGCGGCCACGGCCGACCACGTCCGGGCAGACCACGCGGAATTCGCCGGCCATGGCTTGTGCCAGCGTGTCGAAGTCCCGGCCCTGGCGGGTCAGCCCGTGGGCACAGACCAGCACGCGCGGGTTGTCGGCCTCGCCCCATTCCACATAGGCCATGCGGTGCAGCCCGCGGGCGTCCAGGCACTGGACTTCGCGTTCACGCGGCAGGTGCAAAGGCTTGTTCATGGAGGGCTCGGATTTTGGGTGGGGCACCAGATAATCGACTGTAGCAACCCCCGGCGGAGAACGACGGCCAGCGCCTGAGTTTCCTTGTCCGCCGAGGGGCACCCCGGCTCTTTCGTTCATCGGAGAAACGCACATGCTCAAAGGAAAAACCGCCATCGTCACCGGCTCGACGAGTGGCATTGGCCTCGGCATCGCCAAGGCCCTGGCCGCACAGGGCGCGAACATCCTGCTCAACGGCTTCGGCGAATACGAATCGGCCAAGGCCGAAGTCGCTGCGCTGGGCGTGAAGGTGGCCTACCACGGCGCCGACATGAGCAAGCCGGACGAGATTGCCGCGATGGTCCAGGCCTGCGAGGCCGAACTCGGCCCGGTGGACATCCTGGTCAACAACGCTGGCATCCAGTTCGTCGCGCCGGTGGAGGATTTCCCGGTCGAGCGCTGGGACGCCATCATCGCCATCAACCTCAGCGCCACCTTCCACGGCACGCGCCTGGTGCTCCCCGGCATGAGGCACCGCAACTGGGGCCGCATCCTGAACGTGGCGTCCACGCACGGCCTGGTGGCCTCGGCGCAGAAGTCCGCCTACGTGGCAGCCAAGCACGGCGTGGTCGGCTTCACCAAGGCGGCGGCGCTGGAGACCGCAACAACCGGCGTCACGGTCAACGCCATCTGCCCTGGCTGGGTGCTGACACCGCTGGTGCAAAAGCAGGTCGAGGACCGCGCCAAGGCCCAGGGCGTCAGCGTGGAAGAAGCGAAGAAGACCTTGCTGGCCGAGAAGCAGCCTTCGCTGCAGTTCACCACGCCGGAAGAGCTGGGCGCGCTGGCGGTCTTCCTCTGCTCGCCAGCGGCCGACAACATGCGCGGCACCGCCATCAACATGGACGGCGGCTGGCTGGCGCAGTGAGCCGGCGCTGGCGGGCGGCGAGGCTTACTTCAGCTGCACGCTGCCGGTGACGGTGGCCGTGACGCTTTCCTTGCCGGCCTGAACTGCCAGCGATTCGCCGTCTGCCGCGGACGACAGCATGGCCTTCGGCGCGGCGGCCGCGCGGTACATCGGCTGCGGCACCCCGCCGCCGTCGCTGCTGGTGCTGACTTCGCGCAGCGTGTAGCTGCCGTAGCCGAACAGCTTGGCCTGCTCGCTGGCGCGCGCCTTGAAGCGGGTGATGGCCTCGGCGCTGACCGCCGCTTCCACCGTCTCGCGGGCTTCGCGCGACAGGCTGTAGCCGACCTGCGAGATCGTCATCGTGCCGATGCGGCCGGACAAGGCGCCGATGGCCGCCATGTCGCGCCCTTCGACGAGCAGCTCGCTGCGGCCCTGCCAGCCGCTGATCGCACCCTTGCTGTTGTAGCGCGGGTAGATCGAGAAACCGGTGGTCTGCACTTCGACCTGGCCGGGCTTGGCGCCCTTGCGGGCCTCGGCCAACGCGGCGTCCACCGCCTGCTTCAGCTGGGACTGCACGCCCACTGCGTCAGCGCCCTCGCGCTGCACCGCGAAGCTCAGCCGCATCCAGTCCTGCGGGACTTCGGTGGTGGCCGTGGCGCTCAGCGTCAGCACGCCGGACGGCGGCGGCGCATCGGCGAAGGCCGGCGCGGCGGCCACGCAAAGGCTGGCGGCCAGGACGGCGGCGGAGGTGGAAAAGCGGGATGAGACGGGATTTTGCATGTGCTTCATCATCCCTCAACGGGGCATGGATCCGCGCCGCTGACCGCATTTTCAGGGCCGGTCACAGCCGGGGCAACATTTGTAACAACGCGTCAGCATCCCGTTTTGACCCTGATCCGCCCGTCAGAATCGCCGCTGTTACAAATTGGGAGTCGCTCATGAGCACCCACGCCAACACCCGCCCGGACCGCATCGTCGTTGTAGATGACGATGCCCGCATTCGCGACCTGCTGCGCCGCTACCTCACGCAGGAAGGTTTCGACGTGCTGCTGGCCGAAGATGCCAAAGCCCTGAACCGCCTGCAAACCCGGGAGACCATCGACCTGATCGTGCTGGACCTGATGCTGCCCGGCGAAGACGGCTTGTCCATCTGCCGCCGGCTGCGTGCCGCCGGCGACCCGACGCCCATCATCATGCTGACCGCCAAGGTCGAGGACGTGGACCGCATCGTCGGCCTGGAAGTGGGTGCGGACGACTACCTGCCCAAGCCCTTCAACCCACGCGAGCTGCTGGCCCGCATCCATGCCGTGCTGCGCCGCCGCCCGGCGCAGGAAGCGCCAGGCGCGCCGGCCAAGGAACAACAGGTCGTGAGCTTCGGGCCGTTTGAATTCGACCTCTCGCTGCGCCGCCTGACCAAGGACGGCGACCAGATCACGCTGACCACCGGCGAGTTCTCGATGCTCAAGGCGCTGGTGCGCCACCCGCGCCAGCCGCTCTCGCGCGACAAGCTGGCCCAGCTGGCCCGCGGCCGCGAATTCGAGCCCTTCGACCGCAGCCTGGACGTGCAGATTTCCCGCCTGCGCAAGATGCTGGAGCCCGACCCGTCGAACCCACGCTACATCCAGACCGTCTGGGGCGTGGGCTACGTGTTCGTGCCCAGCGAAATGGTCTGAGCACTGAGCCGGTGAAGTGCCATCCGTGGGAAGCGTGACGCTGCCTGACGCACCGCAAGGCGGCGCCCCCTCCGAACGTCCGGCCGAAACGCCAGAGGCGCGTGCGGCACGCCGGGCTGCGCGCAAGCGCAGCAGCAGTAACAGCGCCGGCAGCAGCAAGAAGCGCCGCCCGCGCCGGCTCGGCCCGCTGAAAGCGCCTCTGTCGCTGAACCTGTTCTGGCGCACTTTCGTGCTGCTGGCGCTGCTGCTTTCCTTCGGCATCCTGGCCTGGGTGCAGACGCTGCGCCAGCTTGAATTCGAGCCACGCGCGGTGCAGGCTGCGCAGCAGATCGGCAGCCTGGTCAACCTCTCCCGCGCCGCGCTGCGCTACTCGGACGGCATCAACCGCATCGCGGTGGTCAAGACCATGCGCGAGGAAGAGGCTGTGAAGATCGTGCCGCGCGAGCCGGGCGACAAGTGGGAAGCCTTCGAGACCGACCGCTTCACCCGCCGCGTGGCCGACGACCTGCGCGCCCGGCTGGGCCCCAGCACCGTGGTCGCCCGCACCGTCAACGGTCTGCCTGCGCTGTGGGTTGGCTTCGAGATCGATCAGGACCCGTACTGGATGCAGGCCGAATACGCCCGCGTCGAACCGCTGACGCCGGGCACCTGGATTGTCTGGGTCAGCATCGCGCTGATCGCCACGGTTTTGGGCTCGGTGACCATTGCGCGCTTGATCAACCGGCCGCTGAAGGACCTGTCGTTTGCCGCCAGCCGCATCCGCGAAGGCGAGTACGACTCGCGGCTGGACGAAAGCACCATCACCACCGAGATCCGCGCGGTCAACATCGGTTTCAACCGCATGGCGCGCGAGCTGGCCAAGGTAGAGGAAGAACGTGCGGTGATGCTGGCCGGCATTTCGCACGACCTGCGCACGCCGCTGGCACGGCTGCGGCTGGAAGCCGAGATCAGCGTGGCCGACGACGAGGCCCGGCGCAACATGGCGCTGGACATCGACCAGCTCGACGCGATCATCGACAAGTTCATGGACTATGCCCGGCCGGACGATCCGCACCCGGTGCCTGTGGACCTGAGCAGCGTGATCGAGCGCGAGGCCGCAGCCTTCCGCGACCAGTCGCAGATCCGCTTCTCGCTTCGCCTGCCGCCCACGCTGGGCGTGCTGGGCGACGACACCGAGCTGGGCCGCGTGTTCGCCAACCTGTTCGAGAACGCGCGCCGCTACGGCCGCACCATCGAGACCGGCGTGGCCAAGGTCAAGGTCAGCCATGTGCTGGCCGGCGACACGGTGATCATCACCGTGCGCGACTACGGCCAGGGCGTGCCGCCTGAAAAGCTGGACCAGCTGACCACGCCTTTCTTCCGCGGCGACGCCGCCCGCACCGCCGCCACCGGCGCCGGCCTGGGCCTGGCCATCGTCAAGAAGGCGCTGCAGCGCATCGACGCCTCACTCGAACTGGCCAACGCGCGCGACGGCGGCCTGATGGCGCACATCAGGCTCCGGCGAGCTTGATCAGTTCGCGACAGCAGCCAACAGGCAGACCGCGCGGGTCTCGATGGCCAGTCCCTCGCCCACCGGCCCCATCTTCTCGGCAGTCTTGGCCTTGACGTTGACCCGGCTGGCGTCGATGCCCAGCACCTCGGCAATGCGCGCAACCATTGCGCCGATGTGCGGCGCCATCTTCGGCGCCTGGGCGACGATGGTGCTGTCCAGGTTCACCACTTGCCAGCCGGCGGCCTGCACACGGCGGTAGGCCTCGGCCAGCAGCACGGTCGAATCGGCACCTTTGAACTCGACGGCGGTGTCGGGGAAGTGCCTGCCGATATCGCCCAACGCGGCGGCGCCCAGCAGCGCGTCGGTGATCGCATGCAGCAGGGCATCGGCGTCGGAATGGCCCAGCAGGCCATGCGTGTGCGGGATGGTGATGCCGCCCAACACCAGCGGCCTGCCGGTGACGAGTTGGTGCGTGTCCCAGCCTTCGCCGATCCGGAGTGCGGGCAGCGTCATGCCGGCGTTTCCATGCGCTGGGCAATGCGCCACAAGACGCCGCTGGGGTCGAACAGCACCATGTCGACCAGGCCCCAGGGGCGTTCCTCCGGCGGCTCGACGCGCACACCGTAGCGCGCCGCCACGCCGTTCTGCTGCAAGCCGCGCCAGAAGCCGTCCAGGTCGTCCAGCGTCAGGTGCATCATGAAATTGGCGGCGTGCTGCGGCTCGTAGAAGTCCTGCAGCAGGAAGCCGGTGCCGCCCAGCTTGAAGCCCGCCAGGTTGCCGTGCTCGAACTCCTTCGTGAAGCCGATGTCGGCATAGAAGCGCAGCGACAGCGCGAAGTCCTTGGCCGGCACGAAGGCCCGCATCTCGGGGCCTGGCCTGACCGATGCCAGCAACCGCTCGGCCAGCGCAAAGTCGCCGGGCCAGGTGACCTTGAAGTTCTCGTAGTCGCCCCGCACCAGCAGCGGCTGGTGGCCCAGGGCCTCGACGGCGCTGGCCTCGTCGGTGATCTGCGCCGGGTCTGCCGCGGCCAGCGCCGGGGCCAGCAGGCCCAGGCGGAACATCTGCGGCGTCTGTGCGGCCCACTTGCCGTCGCGCGGCACGGTGGCCTGCACGCGGCCCCGTGCTTCGGGGTGCACATCGCCGTCCGCATCGGCCTTCAGTGTGTCGGCCAACGGCAATGCCAGCAGTCCGCCCACTTCGTCGTCGTGGCAGGTGTCGATCAGCCGGTCCACCCACTCGGCGCGAATCAGGCAGCGCGCCGCGTCGTGCACCAGCACCCAGTCGTGCGGCTGCACGCCGCGCATCTTCAGCTCGGCCAGGCCATTGGCCACGGTTTCGGCGCGGGTCGCACCGCCCACCTTGGCGGTCCAGAGTCGGTCGCCCACCAGGCCGGGGAACTCGTCATCGAACTGCTCGTCGTCCGGCGCCAGCACCACCAGCGTGGCCTCGATGCGGGCCACGCCGGCCAAGGCGGCCAGCGTGTGGGCCACCAGCGGCCGGCCAGCGACCGGCTCGTATTGCTTGGGGTTGTGGCTGCCGGCGCGGCGGCCAGCGCCAGCGCAGGGCACCAGCGCAAAGCAACGCGGCACGCTGCCGATGGTCATTGAATTCATAGACCCGATTCTAGGGAAAGGCTGCACAGGGAAGTCCCTGGCCTGGCATGTCATGCCAATGCAAGTGCACCCGCAGCAGGCCTGAACAGAATGCGCTCCCGCCTGGTGCCCGCTTGTTGCGACTGGTTGCCATCGGCGGGCATTCCCTGAGGCGGCATGTCATCTCGGTACAAGTCCGCCCCAGGCACGGTGCCAAGAATCCGCTGCGTTCCCCCACAAGATGCCCTGCGAAGGAGACACGAATGAACCGTTCCCTGAACCGCCAGACCCTGCGCCCGCTGCGCCTGCTCACGCTTGCCGGCAGCGCGCTGCTGGCCGCCCACACCGCCCAGGCGCAGACCAGCTTCAGCATGACCTACACCAACGGCGCCAGCTACAACATCGCCGGCAAGGAACCCACCGCCTCGGGCAAATACCCGGTCTACGTGCACATTGGCGGCACCGGCGAGTCCTACAACAGCGCCTGGGCCAGCGCCGCCGTGAATGCCGCGGCCGCCAAGGGCTTTGTCGCCGCCACGGTGCAGTACGACAACGCGACCTTCGGCAACTGCAGCATCATCGGCGGCCGGGCCAAGGGCATCTTCGACGCGAACAGCGTCAACAGCGCCATCGCCAAGCTGTGCTCGCGTGCCAAGGCGGACTGCTCCAAAGGCGTCGTCACCGGCGGCCTGAGCCAGGGCTCCATCATCTCGGTGCTCTCGCGCAACTACGATTCCCGGGTGCGCGCCTCCTTCGGCCAGGGCACCGGCTCGACCTACACCGCGGCCTACAACCTGTCGTCCTGCATTGCCGACGGCAATCACACCCAGCCCGGCGACCGGCTGCGCATCATCAACGGCGAGCGCGACATGTTCGTCGGCGGCACCGAGGCCATCGCCCGCTCGCAGGCCCAACTCGTCACCGGGTTGACCTGCAGTGGCCAGCAGTCCTGTTTTCGCCAGAATGGCAGCGGCTGGTACATCGTGAAGGACTACGAAGTGTTGGACCTCTATGCCGACCATTGCTTCATGGGCTATGGCGGCCTGTACGGCACGCAGTGCAGCGGCCTGCTGGTCGACAGCGGCTACCAGAACGGATCCGCCGCCTGGCAGCTGAATGCCACGCTGAACTGGCTCAAGACCTTCGTCAACTGAGCAAGCTGCACACGCATGGCCCTGCGAACGTCCTTCGGCCTGACCGCTGCTGCAGCCCTCGCGGCTGCGGCAGCCGCAGGGCTGGC
>NZ_VIDT01000228.1 GCF_006519715.1 Ideonella azotifigens | reverse complement strand
GCTTCTGGCAGCAAGGCGACGGCGGCGCCGTCGCGCCATTCACGCCCATCACCGCGCAGCAGGTGCGCGCCGGCGAGTTCGCGCCACGCGACCCGGCCGCGCTGCCAAGAACCCTCGCCTACCTGGACGAGCTCGAAGCCCGTGGCCGCTACACGCTGATGGTCTGGCCGGTGCACTGCGAGATCGGCACCTGGGGCCACAACCTGCATGCCAACCTGAAGGCCGCGCTGGGCGACTGGGAGACCATGCAGCTGACGCAACTGAACCTGGTGCTCAAGGGCAGCAACCCGTGGACCGAGCACTACAGCGCGATGCAGGCCGAAGTGCCGGACGGCACCGACCCGGCCACCGAGCTGAACCGCACGCTGCTGGCCGAGCTCGCCCAGGCCGACCTGCTGTTGATCGCCGGCCAGGCCAGCAGCCACTGCGTGAAGGCGACCACCGAACACATCGTCGCGAACCTGCCGGCCGAAGCCGCCACCCGTGTCATGCTGCTGACCGATGCGATGAGCCCGGTGGGCGGCTTCGAGGCGAACGCCCAAGGCTTCCTGGCCGACATGCGTTCCCGCGGCGTGCAACTGGCCACCTGCGACCAGGCACTGCCGCTGCTCACCGCCAACCTCCAGTGAGGGCTCGAACCCACCATGACCCCCGTGATCACCAGCCTGCTGGACACCGACCTCTACAAGTTCACGATGTGGCAGGCCATGCTGCACCGGCACCCGTCCACCCAGGCCGAGTACCGCTTCGTCTGCCGCAACACACCGGCCTATCCACTGGCCGAGCTGGCCGGCGAAGTGGGCCAGCAGCTGGACGCGCTTTGCCAGCTGCGCTTTGCCTCCGAAGAACTGAGCTATCTGCAGGGCCTGCGCTTCATGAAGTCGGACTTCATCGACTTCCTGCGCATCTTCCAGTTCCAGCGCGCCTTCATCGAGGTCAGCACAGCGGGCGACACGCTGCAGATCGTCGCCCACGGCCCGCAGGTGCATGTGACGGGCTTCGAGATCTTCGTGCTGGCCATCGTCAACGAGCTGTACTTCCGCCGCTTCGACGCCGAGCCGGCGCTGGCCGAAGGCCGCCGCCGGCTGCAGGCCAAGATCGAGGCCGTGAAAGCGTTCGGCGCCGAGCCGTCCCGCACCCATCCCTTCGAGTTCTTCGACTTCGGCGTGCGACGCCGCTTCTCCGGCGCCTGGCAGCGCGAGGTCGTCAGCGCGTTCCAGCGCGAACTTGCGCAGTGGTTCAAGGGCACCTCCAACGTGATGCTGGCCAAGGCGCTGAACCTGGTGCCCATCGGCACCATGGCGCATGAGTACCTGCAGACCTTCCAGGCCCACGAGGTGCGGCTCAAGCACTTCCAGCAGGCGGCGCTCGAAGACTGGGTGCAGGAATACCGCGGCGACCTGGGCATTGCGCTGACCGACGTGGTCGGCATGGACGCCTTCCTGGCCGACTTCGACCTCTACTTCGCCAAGCTCTTCGACGGCCTGCGCCACGACTCCGGCGACCCCATCACCTGGGGCGAAAAGGCGCTGACCCATTACGCCAAGCTGCGCATCGATGCGCACACCAAGCGCCTGGTCTTCTCCGACGGCCTGGACATGCCGACCGCATTTGCGCTCTACCGCCATTTCGCCGACCGCACGCAGCTGGGCTTTGGCATCGGCACGCACCTGACCAACGACGTAGGCCTCACGCCGATCAACATCGTGATGAAGCTCACCGCCGCCAACGGCCAGCCGGTGGCCAAGCTGTCCGATTCCCCGGGCAAGACCCTGTGCGACGACGAGACCTTCCTCGCCTACCTGCGCCAGGTCTTCCACATCCAGCCGCCAGAGGTGCAGCAATGATGTTGACCCTGACCCTTGCCCAGCTGAACCCGACGCTGGGCGACATCGAAGGCAATGTCGCCGCGATGCGGCGCGCGGCCCGCCAGGCCCGGGACGCAGGCGCGCAGCTGGTCATCTTCCCCGAGCTGTCGCTGACCGGCTATTTCCCCGGCGATCTGCTGGCCGAGCCGGCCTTCCTGCAGCAGGTGGCAGCGGGCATCGAAGCGTTGCATCAAGCCTCGCGCGAACTGCCGCAGCTGACCTGGGTCGTCGGCGCACCGGTGCCTCGCGTCGGTCCAGGCAAGCCGCTGCACAACCAGCTGCTGGTGCTGCGCAACGGCGAGGTGCTGCTGCGCTACGCCAAGCAGCTGCTGCCGACCTACGGCATCTTCGACGACAAGCGCCATTTCGAGCCTGGCCCGGACGCCGCGCCGGTGCTGCGCGTGGGCGATGCACGCGTCGGCTTCCTGATCTGCGAGGACGGCTGGAACGACGACGGCCAGGCCTACGCGGTCAACCCGTTTGCCTGCATGCGCGACGCCGCGCCGGACCTGGTGGTGTCCATCAACGCCAGCCCTTCGGACCTGGGCCAGCGCCAGCGCCGCCATGCGGTAGTCGCCGCCGCGGCCCAGCGCCATGGCCTGCCGCTGGTCTATGTGAACCAGGTCGGCGGGCATGACGAACTGGTCTACGACGGCGCCTCCTTCTGCGCCGAACCGCAGCGCGGCGTGTGCTTCGAGGCCCGCCGCTTCGCCGAAGACATCTGCACGCTGGGCTTCGACCGGGGCCGCTTCTGCGCGGCCGATGGCGGCGCCTTGCCGCCGGTCGCACAAGCCATGACCGCGCCCGCCTTCCACCGCGCGCAGATCGTGCTCGGCCTTCAGGACTATGCGCGCCGCTGCGGCTTCCGCCAGGCTGTCGTCGGCGCGTCCGGTGGCATCGACAGCGCCGTCACGCTCGCCCTTGCCGCCGAGGCGCTGGGGCCGGAGAACGTGCTCGCCATCACGATGCCATCGCGGCACTCGTCCGCAGGCTCGGTGGACGACTCGGCCACGCTGTGCGCGAACCTCGGCGTGAAGCTGTTGACGCATCCCATCCAGGCCACAGTGGACCAGCACGCGGCACAGTTCGAAGCCAGCACCGGCGCGCCGCTGCAAGGCCTGGCGCTGGAAAACCTGCAGGCCCGCATCCGCGGCACCGTGCTGATGGCGCACTCGAACCAGTTCGGCCAGCTGCTGCTGACCACCGGCAACAAGTCCGAGATCGCCGTGGGCTACTGCACGCTGTATGGCGACACCAATGGCGGACTGGGCCTGATCGGCGACCTGTACAAGACGGAAGTCTTTGCGCTGGCGCGGCACCTGAACGAAGCCGCCGACCGTGAGCTGATCCCGCGGGCCATCATCGACAAACCGCCCTCTGCCGAACTCGCGCCTGGCCAGCAGGACAGCGACAGCCTGCCGCCGTACCCCGTGCTGGACGAGGTGCTGAAGCTGATGATCGAGGGCGAACGTCTCTCGCCCGAAGAACATGTACAGGCCAGCGCGATGGTCGCTGCGCTGCAGCTGCAGCCCGAGGGCGCGGCGCTGATCGCCCGCATCCGCCGCATGGTCTGGCGCAACGAGTACAAACGCCGCCAGGCGCCACCCCTCATCCGCCTGCGCGCCCAGGCTTTTGGCAGCGGCCGCCGCATGCCCATCGCCGCCGTGCATCCCGACTGAACCCCACCCAGCACCTCATGCGAACCCTGCCCGAAATCCCTGCCACCACACACGAAGCCGCGCTGTTCATCGGCCGCTTCCAGCCACTGCACAACGGCCACCTCGTGCTGCTGCGCCAGGCGCTGGCCACCGCGCCGCGGGTCATCGTCGTGCTCGGCTCCAGCTTCCAGGCGCGCACGCCGAAGAACCCGTTCACCTGGGAAGAACGCGCCGAGCTGATCCGCCTGGCGGTAGGCGAGGCGGATGCCGCGCGCATCCAGTTCCTGCCGCTGCGCGATTTCTATGACGAGACGCGCTGGGTCGCCGCAGTCAAGGCCGGCGTGGCCAGGCTGCTGGCAACCGCAGAAGACCGCAAGGCACCGTCCATCGCACTGATCGGCCACTTCAAGGACGCCACCAGCAGCTACCTGCGCCGCTTCGAGCCCTGGCAGCTGATCGCCGCCGAACGCGCACCCGGCACGCCGGACGCGCAGCAGGTGCGCGACGCACTGTTCGCCAGCGCCGAACTGGCCAGCGCAGACGACCGCCGCGCCGCACTCGGTGCACTGACCGCCGTGCTGCCGCACAGCACCCTGGCCTTCCTGCGCAGCTGGATCTCGCTGCCCTTCTTCAACGCCTTGGCCGCCGAATGGGCCGCGCTCAAGCGCTACCACGAAGCCTGGTCCCAGGCACCGTATGCACCGGTGTTCGTCACGGTGGACGCCGTGGTTCAGTGCGCAGAGCACGTGCTGCTGATCCGCCGCGCCCACCCACCCGGCGTCGGCCTGTGGGCCGTGCCCGGCGGCTTCATCGAACAACGCGAAACGGCTTACCAGTCCACGCTGCGCGAACTCGCCGAAGAGACCCACCTGCACCTGCTGGACACCACGATGCAGCAGGCCCTCAAAGCCAGCGCCGTCCTCGACCACCCCGACCGCAGCCAGCGCGGCCGCACGATCACCCACGCCCACCACTTCGACCTCGGCGACCGCGAACTCCCCGAAGTCTGCGCCGACGACGACGCCCAATCCGTCGCCTGGGTCCCCATCGCCGACCTCACCTCAATGGAAGACCAGTTCCACGACGACCACTTCCACATGCTGGATCATTTCCTGGGGTTGACGAAGGGGGAGTGATCCATAGGAGCCCAGCGGGGCCTTGGCCCACGCTGCACAATGAGGCCCTGAGCCGCAGGAGTTCCCGATGAAACCCATTCCGCCGCTGAGCGAAATGAACATGCAGATCGCCGAAGCCCGGATTCCGGAGCTGGCCGCGCGCGCCGGGCGCGCTGCGCATCAACGTGCGCTCGCGCAAGCTGGCAAGGTGGTGATGGCAGCCAATGGCCAACTGGTCGAAGCCAGTGCCGATGGCAGTGTGAGGGTGATCCATGCGCTCCCCCCTGCCACCAAGGTGCGAAAAGGCACGGTGCTGACCCGCAAGAGCAAGAGCGACTGAGCGGTGACGACGGCGACGGCCAGCCCGAGACTGCGAGTCTTCGCCGGGCCCAACGGATCGGGCAAAAGCACGATCCAGGACGAGTTGCGCCCGGAATGGATCGGCATCTACCTCAATGCGGACGAGATCGAAAAGGTCCTGAGACAACACGGGCAGATCGATCTGTCCAGCCTTGGCGTACAGCTCACCAAGCTCGACATTGGCGAGCGACTGCGGGCCTATTTCCGGGCTTCACCGCTGCTGCAAAACGCCGGCCTGTCAGCCGTCTCAGAAGACTTTCGGATGACAGGCTCGCTGGTCACGCTGAACCCCGCGCAGGCGAACTCCTATGTTGCCTCCGTGCTGGCTGACTTCGTGCGACGGGAGTTACTGGCAACGGGCACGTCGTTTACCTTCGAGACGGTCATGTCTTCGCGCGACAAGGTGGACTTCATGCGCGAGGCCCAGGCCTGCGGGTTCCGCACGTACCTCTACTTCGTGGCCACGGAAGACCCGGCCATCAACATCGCCCGCGTCCAGCAACGTGTGACGGAAGGCGGCCACGACGTGCCGCACGAGAAGATCGTGCAGCGGTACGCTCGATCAATTGGCTTGCTGGAATCCGCCTGCGATGCCGCCAACCGAGCCTATGTGTTCGACAACTCCGGCGAGCAGCACCGGCTCATCGCCGAAGTGACCGACGGCAAGACACTCGAGTTGCACGCTGACACCTTACCCCAGTGGTTCATCGCTTCCTCGCTCTGGCGCGCCTTCCAGCCAGGCACGCCAGACGCCACCGCTCAAAACGGCAACGACAGGTAGGTCAGCCCCAACCCACTCAACACCCCATCACCCGCCAGCAAACTGCTGTAGTGCGGGTCGGTGTTCAGGCGGCCGGTGAACCAGGCGTAGCGGAAGACGTCACTGCGGGTTTCGCAGGTGGCGACCATCTCGGTCATCTGGGCTTGCTGCTTGGCCAGCGTGTCGATCTGGGCGCCGTCGGTCTGGCTGTGCCAGTTGGCCATTTCGGTGACCCAGAAGGGCTTGGCGTATTTGGCGAGGCGGTCGAGCTGGTCGGCCAGGCCGTAGTCGTACCAGTGGAAGCCGAGGTAGTCGATCTGTGGTGAGCGGCCGGCGTGGGCGGCCTGGTAGGCGGCGTAGAAGGCGTCCAGCCACGCGACGGGGTCGGCGTAGCCGCTCATCGTGCCCCAGGTGATCTGCGGGCCGACGAGCTTGACGCCGGTGGCCGTGGCAATGGCCTCGTAGCGTGGCCAGAGGTCCGCGGCCTGCTGCGGCGTGAGGTTGGCCTGGTCGGTCAGGTTGGGCTCGTTCATCAGCAGCAGGTACTTGATGGACGTGTCGGCCAGCAGCTTGGCGGTGACCTGCGCGTCGTCGAAGTTGCCGTTCCACAGCATGGGCAGGAAGTCCATCGCGTGCGTGGTCTGCGCGTCCGAAGGCAGCGAGGCCGACGGGTTCAGGCCCCAGTCGTACCACCAGCTGACGCCGGGCGCGAGGGCGCTGAGGTCAGCGTCGGACGCGAAGTCATAGGCCACGCCACGCTTGGCGCTCTTGGTGGCCGGTGCGGGTGGTGGCGGAGGCGGTGGGGATGCCGGCGGCGGGGCTGGCGGCGGTGAGCCAGGGCTTGTGGGTGGCGCGGGGCTGGTGTCTCCGCCGCCACCACCACAGCCGGCCATCACGGCCGCGGTTGCAAATGCCAACCCCAGCAGCCGCCGGCGGCGCTGGTCTTCAGGTACTTCCAGGCTCATCTCTTGTTCATTCCCAACGTGGAGGCGCGATGTTATGCAGCGCATCCCGGGGCACTGAGCTGGAGCCGACAGGCGGTGCGGCACCGCAAACCCAACGGTGCCTGGCGCCGCGGTCGGGTGTCATCCGGGATGTGAAATGATGGCGCCGATTCCAATCCACAAATATCGCAACACAGAGGGAGAAATCGGATGTTGGTCAGCAATCTGGAAATGGCGCCGGGGCACCGAGTGGTCGCTCACCTGGGATTGGCGCAGGGCAGCACGGTGCGGGCCAAGCACGCCGGCCGGGACCTGATGGCAGGCCTGAAGAACATCGTGGGTGGTGAGCTGAAGGGCTACACCGAGCTGATGCAGGAAGCGCGGGAAGAGGCCATCAAGCGCATGACCGACGAAGCCCGCAGCATGGGCGCCAACGCGGTGCTGAACGTGCGCTTCGTCACCACGGCCATCACCACCGGCGCGGCCGAGATCCTGGCCTACGGCTCGGCGGTGACGATAGAGCGGATCTGAGCCCATGCCGCTGGACCTCATCCTCAACCTGGGGCTGCCGATCGTGCTGATCGTGATCGGCTACGTCGTTGGCCGGGCGCTGGAGCAACGCCACTATGCGTCGATCCGTGAACGCGAGCGTGCGCTGCAAGGTGTCATCGCGTTGAACACGCGCTTCGTGCCGGTAGGCGTCAAGGCCCATGGCTCGCAGCTTGTGAGCGGCGGCGTGGTCGTTTCGTCCGACCATTTCAAGACCTTCGTGGCCGGCTTTCGCAACCTGGTGGGCGGGCGCATGCGGGGCTACGAGTCGCTGCTGGAACGCGGGCGGCGCGAAGCCTTGCTGCGCATGAAGCAACAGGCCCGTGACGCCGGTTGCACGCTGGTCATCGGCGTGCGCTTCCACACCACGCGCGTGGCCGGCAAGCAGACCCCGGCGATGGAAGTGATGGCCTACGGCACCGCGCTGGACACGCGCGCCGAGTGAGCTGCCGATGACCGAATCTTCAGAACCACCGCGCCCTGCCGGCCCGACGCTGGAGAACCGGCTGCCCGCCGAAGGCATCAACAGCAGCGCCGAGCACCCGCTGCGTGAGTTCGCCTGGGTGGTCGGCGCCAGCG
>NZ_VIDT01000227.1 GCF_006519715.1 Ideonella azotifigens | reverse complement strand
CGACAGCTCGTGCCGGCCGACTTCGGCCTGGCGCACCGTGTCGTCCAGCATGGCTGCCAGACCCAGCGTGGCCACCATGAAGCCGACCAGGTGGCCCGATTGCGTGATCGGCATGCACAGGTCCAGCACCTCCAGGCCGAGGCCGCTGGGCTGGGGCACGAAGTACGAGCGCGAATAGGCCGGCGCGCTGCTGCGGCGGGCGGTGGCGCAGGCAGCCTGCAGCTCGACCTCCAGCTCGCTGCGGCCGATCACGGTGAACAGCGAGAGCTCGGGCCTGCCGTCCAGTGCGAGCTGGACGCGCAGCTCCAGGTCGCGCCGCTCCAGCCGCAGCACCTCGCGGCGCTGGCGCAGCATCTCGGTGGCGTCCAGCCGCCACTGGCGCTCGTCCGGCTCGTTCCACAGCAACGACTGCACGCTTTGCTGGCTGCGCAGCAGCACGCGCCGCATCTCGATGGCCGCCGAGGTGGCGACCGCATCGGTCTCGTCCTGGGTTCGGGCTTCCTCGTAGCGCAGCGTCAGCATCACCAGCAGCGACTGCGCGACCAGCAGCAGCACCACCAGCGCACCCCACAGCAGCCAGCGCATGCCGCGGCGCAGCCGGGGCGCGTCGGCGGGGGTGTCCATCCTCATCGGCGTGGGGTCTCGCGGGCGCATGATCGTGCAGGGAACGGGGCCGAAGTATCTGCGCTGGGCAGAGGCGCCCGGTAAGCAGTTCCTCGCATGCGCCATGCCCGCCGGCGCGCGCACACTGCGCCCCCGCCCCGCCGTTCACTTGCGGCTCCTACAATCGCCGACCCCGGGGTTGGGAATGAAAAGGACACTTTGCGATGCCGACAGCCGAAGAACGAAAAGCCGAACTGCGCCGTGCGGCGCTGGAGTATCACGAGTTCCCGACGCCGGGCAAGATCGCTGTCACTGCCACCAAGCAGCTGATCAACCAGCACGACTTGGCGCTGGCCTACTCGCCCGGCGTGGCCGCCGCCTGTGAAGAGATCGTCGAAGACCCGGCGAATGCCTTCCGCTACACCTCGCGCGGCAACCTGGTCGCGGTGGTGTCCAACGGTACTGCGGTGCTGGGCCTGGGCAACATCGGCCCGCTGGCTTCCAAGCCGGTGATGGAAGGCAAGGGGGTGCTGTTCAAGAAGTTCGCCGGCATCGACGTCTTCGACCTGGAGATCGCCGAGAACGACCTGGACAAGCTGGTCGACGTGATTGCTGCGCTGGAGCCGACCTTTGGCGGCGTGAACCTCGAAGACATCAAGGCACCGGACTGCTTCTACGTCGAGCGCAAGCTGCGCGAGCGCATGAAGATTCCGGTCTTCCATGACGACCAGCACGGCACGGCCATCGTCGTCGGTGCGGCGCTGCTGAACGGCCTGAAGGTCGTCGGCAAGAGCATCAAGCAGGTCAAGCTGGTGTCCTCCGGCGCTGGCGCCGCGGCGCTGGCCTGCATCGGCCTGCTGGTCAAGATGGGCCTGCCCAAGGAAAACATCTGGCTGACCGACCTGGCCGGCGTGGTCTACAAGGGCCGGGTCGAGCTGATGGACCCGGACAAGGCCGAGTTTGCGCAGGAAACCTCGCAGCGCCACTTGTCGGAGGCCATCGAAGGCGCGGACATCTTCCTGGGCCTGTCGGCCGGCGGCGTGCTCAAGCCGGCGATGGTCGCCGCCATGGCCCCCAAGCCGCTGATCTTCGCGCTGGCCAATCCGACGCCGGAGATCATGCCCGAAGAGGTCAAGGCGGTGCGCGACGATGCGGTGATGGCCACCGGCCGCACCGACTACCCGAACCAGGTCAACAACGTCCTGTGCTTCCCGTACATCTTCCGCGGCGCGCTGGACTGCGGCGCCAGCACCATCAATGACGAGATGGAAATCGCCGCGGTGCGCGCGATCGCCGAGCTGGCCCAGGCCGAGCAGCACGACGTGGTCGCCGCAGCCTACGCCGGCATCAACCTCAGCTTCGGCCCGGAATACCTGATCCCCAAGCCTTTCGACCCGCGGCTGATGACGCAGATCGCACCCGCCGTGGCGGAGGCGGCGCAACTGTCGGGCGTGGCCACCCGACCCATCACCGACATGGTGGCCTACCGCGAGAAGCTGCACACCTTCGTCTATGCCTCCGGCACGATGATGAAGCCGATCTTCTCGGTCGCGAAAAAGGCCAAGGCCAACCGTGTGGCCTACGCCGAAGCCGAGGACCGGCGCGTGCTGCGCGCGGTGCAGGTGGTGGTCGACGAAGGCCTGGCGCGGCCGGTGCTGGTCGGCCGGCCGAACATCATCACAGCCCGCATCAAGAAGCTGGGCCTGCGCCTCGAAGAAGGCCGCGACTACGAGATCGTCAACACCGACGACGACCGCCGCTACCGCGACTTCTGGCAGACCTATCACCAGATGATGGACCGCAAGGGCGTGACCGAGCAGCTGGCCAAGATCGAGATGCGCCGCCGCCTGACGCTGATCAGCAGCATGCTGCTGCACAAGGGCGAGGTGGACGGCCTGATCTGCGGCACCTGGGGCTCGACCGCACTGCACCTGAACCACATCGAGCAGGTGATCGGCCGCCGCCCTGGCGTCAAGACCTACGCCTGCATGAACGGCCTGGTGCTGCCGAACCGCCAGCTGTTCCTGGTCGACACCCACGTCAACTACGACCCGACCGCCGAACAGCTGGCCGAGATCACCATCATGGCGGCCGAGGAAATGCTGCGCTTTGGCATCCAGCCCAAGGCCGCGCTGCTCTCGCACTCGAACTTCGGCTCCAGCAACCAGCCGTCCGCCATCAAGATGCGCGACACACTGGCGCTGGTGCAGGCCCAGGCGCCCTGGCTGGAGATCGATGGCGAGATGCACGGCGACGTGGCGCTGGACACCGCTTACCGCGCCGAGCTGATGCCGCGCAGCACGCTCAAGGGCGAAGCCAACCTGCTGGTGCTGCCCAACATCGACGCCGCGAACATCAGCTACAACCTGCTGAAGACCGCCGCCGGCGGTGGCATTGCCATCGGCCCGGTGCTGCTGGGCGCGGCCAAGCCGGTGCACATCCTGACGCCTTCGGCCACGGTTCGCCGCATCGTCAACATGACCGCGCTGACCGTGGCGGACGCCAACGCCGGGCGCTGAGCGCCCACCAACCGGCACCAAAACCGCGCATCCAGGCCAGCGGCAGAAGAACAAGTAAGCGGTTACTTCAATACCCGTCCACTGCACGCTTTTCGGGCAGTGGACTTGTGGTATTTGTGCCAATCAGATAGGATCGCGGTTTGATTCTTCAGGGCAAACCCGTGGTTTTTCTTGGTCGGCTGTCAACAACGCCGATGGAGCGGTCCTGGCGCCAAAAGTTTGATTTTGTGCGTCGTGGCCTCAGCTCCTTCGGTGTGGCAGCAGTGCTGGGAATGGCCGCCGTGGTCCAACTGGCAGGGTCCGGCGCAGCCCTTGCGCGGGAACCGATGGTCGTCACCGCCGAGTCGCTCGGCACGGTGTCGCTGGCCAGCCTGCCGCCCGAGGCGCAGCAAACCGAACGCCTGGTGCGTGCCGGCGGTCCGTTTCCTTTCGACAAGGATGGCGTGGCCTTCGGCAACCGGGAACGCAGGCTGCCGCCTCAGGCGCGAGGCTACTACCGCGAGTACACCGTGCCCACGCCCCATGCAAAGAATCGTGGGGCAAGGCGTTTGGTGTGCGGCGGTCGTCAACCGCAACAGCCTGAAGCCTGTTTCTATACCGACGACCACTACGCCAGCTTTCGCCGCCTGGTGCCGTGAACGCCATTTCGGGATCTGGATTTCTTTGACCAAGGAGGAACGCGACCATGCTTTTGCAGACCGTCCGTCCCAACATCGTGCAGGCGATACGCGCTTATCGGGTGGATGACCTGATGCGCGCGGCCCAGGAATCGGGCCAGCACTTCCTGTTCGCCAATCTGACTGAAGCCCAGTCCAAGCAGGACGTGCTCGAGGGCATTGCCACCTCGTTCTTGTTCCCCCAGCATTTCGGGAAGAACCTGGACGCGCTGTATGACTGCATGACCGACCTGGTGCACAAATCGGGCCAGCAGCCCGGCTTTGTCGTCGTGTTGGAACAGTTGCCGGATAACTCGCGTTTCGACCGCGAATCCCGAGAACAGCTTCTGGACGTCTTCCGAGACGCGGCCGACTTCTGGGCCGAGCGGAAAATCCCGTTCAGATGTTTCTATTCTTTTCAGTAGCCCGCTCCCAAGAAAACGGGTCATGGGAGCGGGCTGCGGAAACGGCCCCCGAAAAACCGGCCAGCAAGGCCAGTACAAAAGCAGGCAGCAACCCCAGCTTCGGCATGAACATGCCGATGATGAGCAGCGCCTTCGACACCGCCATGTGGCAGAACGCCGCTTGAGTTGTGCACCCGGCCTCAGGGACACCTGAGGCCACCCGCCGAGCGGGTAGCGGGGCCGCGTGGCAGCGGCCCGGCGCTGGCCCCGGAGTGTGGTGCACCCGGCTCGGCGGATACGCCGAGCCGCCCGCCAAGCGGGTTGCGCAGCCGCCTAGGGGCGGCCAGGCGCCGGCTGCGCTCTGCGGCCTTGACGGTTGGTGAATGCAAACGGCCCGCGAATGCGGGCCGTTTGCATTGGTGCGTCTGCGTTGAGATCAGCGCGGCGGCAGCGACTGCGCCAGCGCAACGAATTCGGCCACAGGGACTTCTTCGGCGCGACGTTGCATGTCGAACGTGCCTTCAAAGCCTTGTTCATCCAGCCAGCGGCCGAGTGCGTGGCGCAACAGTTTGCGGCGCTGGGAGAAGGCAGCTTGCACCATGGCGCCGAAGCGGGGCAGGTCCAGCGTGGCGGGTTGCGGCAGCGGGATCATGCGGACGACCGCCGAATCGACCTGCGGTGGCGGGTCGAAACTTTCGGGCGGGACGTCGAGCAGGGACTCGATGTCGTAGCGCCACTGCAGCATCACCGAGAGCCGGCCGTAGGTCTTGCTGCCGGGGCCGGCGGCCATGCGGTCGACGACTTCCTTCTGCAGCATGAAATGCTGGTCTTCCACATGCTGCACGTGTTCGAGCAGGTGGAACAGGATGGGCGTGGAGATGTTGTAGGGCAGGTTGCCGACCACGCGCAGCTTGCCGCCCAGTTCGCCGGCCAGCGCGCTGAAGTCGACCTTCAACACGTCGGACTCGATCACGCTGAGGCCTTCCTGCTTGCGCAGGCGGGCGGCCAGGTCGCGGTCCAGCTCGATGACGGTGAAGGCCGGGCAGCGCTCGCGCAGCGGCAGCGTCAAGGCGCCCAGGCCAGGGCCGATCTCGACCACCGGCTGGCCCGGCTTCGGATCGATCGCGCGCACGATGTCGTCGATCAATCCAGCATCGGTCAGGAAGTGCTGCCCAAAGCGCTTGCGCGCCAAGTGCTTCATGACAGCCCCTCGTCCGACGGGTACGTCAGCCGATCCCCCACGGGGGCGAGCGCGGACGTGACTTGTCCGGGGGACAAGTCACGCCAGCAAGCGGCCAGCTTGGGAGCGGCCCGGCGCTCGACCCGCTTGAAAGCACGGCTCACAGCGGCGGCTCGCGCATCTCGATGAAGGCCTTGGCGCGCAGGTCGTCGATCCATTCGGCGTAAGCCGCGTCGAACTTCTTTTCGCGCAGCGCGGCACGGGCCTGCTCACGCGCCTTGATGGGGTCGATGGGGATCTCGCGGCGCTCCATCACCTGGATCAGATGCACGCCGTAGCGCGAGACGATGGGTGTGGAAATGCCGCCTGGCTGCAGCGCGTTCATCGTGATCTCGAACTCGGGCACGAAGGTGCCGGCCGCAGCCCAGCCCAGGTCGCCGCCACGCGAGGCGCTGCCGTCTTCCGAGTAGGCCTTGGCCAGGTCCTCGAAGCTGCGCTTGCCACTGAGGATCTGGGCGCGGAAATCGGCCAGCCGGCGCTGCGCGGCGTCCTGGGAAAGTTGTTCGGACGGCCGCAGCAGGATGTGGCGGGCACGGGTTTGGGTGACGGTGTTGACGTCCGCACTGGCGCGCGAGAGCACCTTCAGCAAGTGGAACCCGGCCGGGCTGCGCAGCGGCTGCGGCGTGACCGCGCCAACCGGCAGGTCCTTCACCGCGGCAACAAACAGGTCCGGCAACCTGTCGGTCGGGCGCGAGCCGATCTCGCCACCGCGCTCCTTGTTGTTGTCTTCCGAAACCGCCTTGGCGACCAGTTCAAACGGCTCGCCGCTCTGGAGCCGGCCCTGCACCGTCTTCATGCGGGCCTGGACTTCGGCCACCTGGGCCTCGCTGGGATTTTCCGGCAGGGTCAGCAGGATTTGCGCGAGGTTGATCTCGTTGCGCGTGGCCTTGGCGGCACGCTGCTCGGCCAGGTAGGCGTCGACCTCGGCGTCGGTGATCTTCACGCGCGAGTTCACCTCGCGCTCGCGGCTGCGCTCGGCCAGGATCTGGTCGCGCAGGTTGGCGCGAAAACGCGTGTAGTCCATGCCGTCGGCCTTGAGCCGCTCGCGCAGCTGCGGCACGGTCATCTTGTTGGCACTGGCGATGTTGTCGACCGCGCGGTCCAGCTCGGCGTCGTCAACCTTGGCGCCACTGTCGCGGGCATTGGTGATCATCACCCGCTCGTCGATCAGCTGTTCGACCACTTCCTTGCGCAGCGCGGCGTCGTCCGGCAGCTTGGCGCCAGAGCGCCCTGCCTCTTCCTTGGCCCTGGCGATGCGCTGCTCAACCTCGACCTGGGTCACCAATTCGTTGTTGACCACGGCCACGATGTAGTCCGCGGTGCGGGGTGCGGGAATCACCGGTGCAGGCTTGGTGCCCACGCGCTGGGCCATCGCACCCAGGTGAGGAAAGGCCAGCGCAGCCATCAGCGGCAGCAGGCGGAAGAGGGAACGCGAGGAAGACATCATGGATTCACCGTGGACGGTGGCGCTGCGTTGTCATCACGCAGCAGCCGGTAACCGGGGATATTGTCCTTCAGGACCTGCAGCGGGTTGCTGCCCAGGCGGGACAGGCCGACCAGCTCCAGCTGGATCATCAGCCGCTTGGTGGCTTCGGACTGGCCGGTGGAGACACGCTCCGCCACCACCCGTGCGATCCAGCAGCCTGCGTCGTATTCGAGGCCGACGATGGAATCGGTGGTGCGGTGGTCCTTCAGGCTGTAGTTGACGCGGCCCACACCATACAGCGTGCCCTGGCAGCTGCCATCCGCAGTTTGCGCACCCTTGCCGCTGAACAGCGGCCATTGGTAGCCGAGCTCGAACTGCTCGCTCAGGCCGCGCGAGTAGCGATAGGTGCCGGCCAGCGTGTGGAACGGCGCCGGGTTGTAGCGCATCGAGATGATGGAGCGCACCGTGCGGCCGAGGTCGGGGTTGTACTGCAGCGTGGTGTCGGTCCGCCAGTCCTGCCCCAGCCGGCCGGCGGCGAACACCAACAGGTCCGAGACATGGTTGTCGCTGGCCTGGCCATCGGCCGTCAGTTTCTGGTCGCGGAACTGGAAGCGCTGCGCGGCGCCCAGGCTGAAGCGCTCGACGCCGGTGTCCGGTTCTATCCAGCGGGTGCTGGCGCCCAGCGTGATCTGGTGCGCGTCGCTGACGCGGTCAATGCCGGTGAACTCGTTGTCGGCGTAGATGGACAGCGAGTTGAAGTCACTGGCTGCGGTGTCGAACAGCGGCAGCGCATCCTGGCCATGCGTGGGCGTGTTCAGGTAGTGCAGGCGCGGCTCCAGCGTCTGCACGAAGCGGGTGCCGAACCAGGTCGAATCGCGCTCGAAGCGCAACCCGCCGTCGATGCTGGCGGTGGGGATCACGCGGTGGGCGCGGGTGCGGCCGTCGGTCATCGGCTCGTCGGTGTCGTAGGCCGCGGCGTTGACCGCCAGGCGGGGCGTCAG
>NZ_VIDT01000226.1 GCF_006519715.1 Ideonella azotifigens | reverse complement strand
CAGATCATCACTTCCACCGGCGCTACGCACGCGCTGGACCTGATCTCGCGTACGCTGCTGTCGCCGGGCGATGCGGTGCTGGTCGACGAGCCGGCCTGGGCCGTGGAATACGCGCGGCTCAGCCAGCTCGGCATGCGGCTGCTGCCGGTGCCGCGCGGCGTGGACGGGCCGGACCTGGGCGTGATGGCCACGCTGATCCGGGAGCACCGGCCGCGCATGTACGTGACGGTGCCGGTGCTGCACAACCCGACCGGCAACTCCATCAGCCTGGCACACGCCCACCAGGTGCTGAAGCTGGCCGAGGCGCATGACTTCTGGGTGGTCGAGGACGACACCTATTCCCACCTCGCCCCCGCCCACCTGCCGCGCATGAGCGCGCTGGACGGGCTGCAGCGCACGCTCTACGTGTCCGGCTTCTCGAAGATCCTCACGCCGAGTTGGCGCGTGGGCTACATGGCCGTGCCGCCGCAGGTCGTGGAGCGGCTGGTCGACACCAAGCTGCTGTCCACGCTGACCACGCCTGCCGTGCTGGAGCAGGCGGTGGCGCTGTGCCTGGAGCAGGGCAGCCTGCGCCGCCACGCCGAGCGGGTCACGCAGCGGCTGGACGCGGCGCGTCACCGCACGGTGCAATTGGCACAGGCGCACGGCTGCCGTTTCGTCACGCCGCCCAACGGCCTGTTTGGCTGGCTGGACACGGGCGTGGACACCGAGGCGCTGGCGCAGGTGATGCTGGACCAGGGCTGGCTGCTGGCGCCCGGCCACCTGTTCCAGGCCACGCGCAAGCCCGGCACGCTGATGCGCATCAACTTCGCGACCAGCCAGGACCCGGTGTTCTGGCAAGCCTTGAGCGCGGCAAGGCGCTGAAGCTGGCGTGCGGACGCGCGGGTGCCACATGGTTTATCCCGTGTTGCAGCGGCCCCCGCCTGTCGCCCTGGGGACAAGGCAAGACCCTTGCGCTGCCTAGACTTTGGCGCTCACGAAACCCGGAGCTGCCATGTCACGCCGTCGCCAATTCCTTGTTCGAAGTTCAGCGCTCGCGCTGGCCGCAACCGGGCTGCCGGTGGCGCGGGCTGCGGACGAAGCGCTTGGCCCGCAGCAGGTGACCCTGGGCTGTTCGCTGGCCATGACGGGCCCGCTGGGCGGTGCCGGCACCGCGCATGTGGCGGGCATCAAGGCGGCCTTTCGTGCGGTCAACGAGAACGGCGGCATCAATGGCCGGAACCTGCGTCTTGCCGTGCGGGACGATGCTTACGTTGCCACCCGGACCTTGGAGAACGTCAAAGGCCTGCTGGACGGCAATGCCGCGTTCGCGCTGATGTCCTGCATGGGCACGGCCAACACCGCGGCCATCCTGCCGCTGATCGAGCAGGCCGGCGTGCCTTGCGTGGGGCCGGTGACTGGCGCAGCCTCGCTGCGGCGGCCTGACCTGAGGCAGGTCTTCCATGTGCGTGCCAGCTACAGCGACGAAGCCATCCGCGTGGTGCAGCAGCTGGTCTCGATGGGGCTGAAGGACATTGCACTGGTCTACCTGGACAACCCGTTTGGCAAGGAAGTGCTGCGTGATGCAGAGGCCGCGCTGAGTGACAAGGGGCTGAAGTCGATCGGCCAGTTTGCGCTCGCGGTGAATGGCGCGAATGCCGGTGAGCTGAGCCAGCAGGTGCTGGCCGCCAGGCCGGGCGCGGTGCTGCTGGTCACGACAGGCAGCGCCAACACCGCGCTGGTGCTGGCGCTGCGCAGCAAGGCCGGCGGGCTGCCGATGGTGGGGCTGTCGGTCTCGGTCATTGCGTCCGAGCTGCCACGGCTGGGTGCCGCCGCCAAGGGCATGGCCATGACGCAGGTCTTCCCGGATGCAGAGAAGACCAAGCTGGCCGCTGTGCGCCAGTACCAGGCCGAGATGAAGGCGCTGGGCGACGAGCACTATGACGCCAGCAGCTTCGAAGGCTGGGTCAATGCGCAGATGATGATGGAAGGCCTGCGACGCGCTGGCCGCGACCTGAGCCGCGACAAGCTGCGCCAGGCCCTGGCCAGCATCAAGCGCCTGGACCTGGGCGACTACAGCCTGGGGTACGCAGGCGCCGGGCCGTTTGTCGCGTCACGCTTCATCGAGCTGGCGGTGATGGGCGCCGACGGCCACCGCGTCGGCTAGAGAGGGTGCTTCAGCAGACGCCGGGCAGCGCGGCCTGCTCGGCCTGGCTGAGCACGCGCAGGTGCAGCTCGCCCTCGAGCGTGGCCAGGCCGTGCAGGTCGATGGACTTCTGCGTCTGCAGCAGCCGGGCCAGGTAGGCAATGATGGCCGGCTCGATCACCTGGCCCGGCACCAGCACCGGGATGCCGGGCGGGTAGGGCACGATCTGGTCGCAGCAGATGCGGCCGTTCAGCGCCGGGTTGGCGCGGCCGTTGTCGTCCAGCACCGGCAGCTTCTCGCCGGCCTCGTAGAAGGCGTCCCGCGGCAGGCAGGCCAGGCGCGTGAAGCGTGGCGCCTCGGGCATGCGTGCGTAGGTCAGCGGCGTGCGGCGGTCCTTGGCCAGGCGCAGCATCGCGTCGAACAGGCGCGAGACCTTGCTGCGCGTGGTGCCGATGGTCAGCAGCAGCGTGAGCGTGTTGTGAGTGTTCTTCTCGACCTGGATGTTGTAGCGGCCGATCAGCTCGCCGCGCAATTCGTCCGCGCTCCAGCCGCTGGCCGAGATGTCGATGGTCAGCTTGGTCGGGTCCAGGCGGATGCCGTCTGCCTTTACTTCGTCTGACAGCAGCTCGTCCAGCTCCAGGACCCGGAACGCGCCGGTGGCGTTGATCTTCTGGCGCAGCTCGTGGGCGAACTTCAGCGAGCGGTCCAGCAGCCGGTAGCCCTCCATCACAGCCTGCTTGCGCGCCACGTCCAGGCTGGCGATCAGGTTGTACTGCGGGCTGGTGCTCGCGTGCATGTTGAAGTTCTCGCGGAACAGGTGCTCGTCGAACGCCGGGTCGTTGACGTGGATCATGCTGGCTTGCGAAAAGGCCGAGAGGATCTTGTGCGTGCTCTGCGTCGCATAGTCGGCGCCGCACTCCAGCGCGGTCGGCCGCAGCTCGGGGTGGAAGCGGGCATGGCCGTACCAGGCCTCGTCGACGATGACCTTGATGCCGGCCTCGTGGGCCGTCTGGATGATGGGGCGCAGGTCGTAGCGCAGGCCGTCGTAGGTGCAACTGGTGAGGATCAGCACCTTGGCGTCCGGGTTGGCTGCGATGGCCGCGGCAATCGTCGCCTTGGGCACCGGGCCGAACAGGCCGAAATGGCGGTTGACCGACGAGTCCAGGTAGACCGGCATCGCGCCCGACAGGATCACGCCGTGGTGGACCGACTTGTGGCAGTTGCGGTCCAGCAGCAGCTTGTCGCCCGGTGCCAGCAGGGTCTGGAAGATGACCTTGTTCGAGGTGCTGGTGCCGTTGGTGGCGAAGTAGGTCTTGCGCGCGCCGAAGGCCTTGGCGGCCAGCTTCTGCGACTGGGCGATCACGCCGGTCGGATGCAGCAGCGAGTCCAACTCGGGCACGCTCACCGAAAGGTCGGCGCGCAGCATTTCCTCGCCGACGAAGTCGTAGAAGTCGCCCACCCAGGGGCTGTTCTTGAACGAGTCGCCGCCGCCGTGGCCGGGCGTGTGCCAGCTGTCCTTGGCCTGGGCCACGTAGTCGCGCAGCGCGTCGTAGAAAGGCGTGTCGGCCTTCTCGGCCAGCTCGGCCGCGAGGATGCGGAACCAGCCGTTGAAGTCCATTTCCTCGCGGAAGAAGTAGCCATCCACCGCGTCGCTGGCGAGCTGCTCGACCAGCAGCTTGTCGCTGTCGTCCTCCAGCAGCATGTAGAGCGACAGCTCGGGCCTGGCTTCGATGATGCGCTGGGCGGTGAGCACGGCCGGCGCGCCATGGTCTTCGCTGCCGCGCGCGCCGTGGTCCATCAGCACCACCTGCACGTCTGCGCCGGCGGTGGTGGCCAATGCGGCTTCCAGTGCGCCGCCGTCGCAGGCGCAGGCGATGGCCTGCAGGCCGAAGGGGTTGTCCAGCCTTGCGGCCGCGGCATTCAGGCCATGGACCACGGCGGCCCGCCAGGTCTCGTCTGCGCTGACCACCAGCACATGGGTTGCGGGCTTTGTCACTTGTCTCTCCTCATTGCACTGCCTGTCGCTGGCGGCCGGCTCGTGGCCTGCTGCCGAATCCTGTCCTGCCGCACGCGGGTGCGCGGGCAGCCTGCCAGTGTAGGAGCGCCCAAGGCGCAGAAAACTCGGTTCGAGGCCGCAGGCGGCCAGCCGGGCGCCGCTGCCTGGCCTCAGCCTAGGGGTTGCCTCGGCGGCTTGCGCGCCATGCCGGATTCATTGATTGTCAGCCGGCTGCCAAGTGGTTAGAGTCAATCGGCGACCCGTTGTTCTGTCTCATGGCCGCGAACAGGGATCAGGGGATCAAGGGATCAAGATGAACAACGAGTTCGCCTTGCAGGGCGCGCTGACGGACATTCGCAGCTACCCTGACTGGGTTCAGGATCTGGTCAGCGAATGTGAGCCCACCCGGCTGGGCGTGACGCAGCACGAACTGTTCCGCCTGATGCGGGACGCGCGCTTGGCGCCCGGGCAGACCCGCAATTTCCTCGCCGGCATCTGGCCGGTGATCGAGCAGTTCCCGCAGTACATGGCACTGAACCTGCTGAAGGTGGCGCTGGGCCGGGTGCGGGGCCACGACCAGGCGCGCAGGTACCTGATTCGCAACATCCGCGTCGAGCAGAACCATGCGGACCATTGGCAGGCCTGGGCGCTGGCGGCCGGGCTCTCGCTGGACGACCTGGTGCACGGTGCGGTGCCGCCGGCCACCGAGGCCTTGTCGCACTGGTGCTGGCACAGCTGCGAGCGGGACTCGCTGGCCGCCGGCATGGCGGCGACCAACTACGCGATCGAGGGGGCCACGGGTGAGTGGGCCGACCTGGTCTGCGCCAGCGATGCCTACGAGAACAGCCTGCCCGAACTGCATCGCACCAAGGCGATGAAGTGGCTCAAGCTGCACGCCAAATACGACGACACCCATCCCTGGGAGGCGCTGGAAATCATCAGCACGCTGGTGGGCATGACGCCCAACCGGGGCTACGTGGACCTGATCCGCTCCCGGGTGCTGACCAGCTACAACTACATGAAGATGGCGCTGGACAAGTGCCTGGACGCCCCCTTCCCCGTGCAGGTGCCGAGGTGGGATCCTTCTCGCTACGAGGCGGTCCGCGAGCGGGTTTGACGCAATGCAGGGAGTCGGCGCCGACCTCCAGCCCATCATGCAACGCCGCCCCGCCCGCCGAATCTCCTGGGTCGTCGTGGCCCTTGGCACCATCGGCCTGTTCCAGGTGCTGCTGGCCATTTTCAGCATTCAGTTGCTGGCAGCGGTGCAGTCGTACGTGATTGGCGAGAGCCTGTATTCCAAGGCCCAGAAGGACGCGCACATCCACCTGCTGGAGTACCTTCAGTCCGGCACGGAGGAGGACCACAGGCAGTTCCTGGATGCCGTCGCCATTCCGGTGGGCGACCGCATGGCCCGCGAAGAACTGGACAAGGCGGCGCCCGACTTCGAGGTGGTGAGGCGAGCCTTTCTCGCCGGCGGCAATCACCCCGATGACATCGACGGGCTGATCTGGCTCTATCGCTGGTTTCATGATTCTTCGCTGATGGCCGAGGCGATTGCGAGCTGGCGTGAGGGCGACCTTGCCGTTGCCGAGTTGCAGGCGGTGGACAAGCAGTTGCGGCTGATTCCGCCGTCCAGGCGTTTCGACGAGGCCCTGACCGCGGAGATGCGGGCCAAGGTGGCCAGCATCAATCTGCGCCTGACACGCCTGGAGCGCACGTTTTCCGATCGCCTTGCCTTCAACGCGCGCCTGCTTCGGCGAGCTGCCATTGCCATCAACGCGCTGGCGGCTGCGTTGCTCGGGTTTCTGGGCCTGGGCATCGTGCGCCGCGGGCTGCGGGACAGGGAGTTGGCGGCACACGAGATCCGGCGTCGGCAGCAACTGCTGCAGCAGTTGCTGGACTCCACGACCGAAGGCTTGCTGGGGGTCGATACCCGGGGCTTTTGCACCTTCGTGAACCGTGCCGCGCTGGATCGCCTGGGGTACCGGCAGGAATCGGAACTGGTCGGCCACGAGGTTCATTCGGTGATTCATTCCCGCTGCGAGTTGGTGGCGGGTGAACAGACCTGCCCGGTGCAGCAGACCTTCCTGAAGATGGAGCCGGCGCACCGCCAGGCCAGCCAGTTCTGGGATCGGCAGGGCAGGGCGTTTCCGGTCGAGTACTGGGCCCACCCGATGTACCAGGATGGCCGGCCCGATGGTGCGGTGGTGACCTTCTTCGACGTGAGCGAGCAACGGCGCACCAAGGCTGCGCTGGAGAAGAGCGAAGCCAAGCTCGCCAAGCTCATCGAGGCGGTGGCCGATGCCGTGATCTCGGCCGATGAGCATGGGCGGATCGTGCTGTTCAATCGTGCGGCGGAACAGGTGTTCCGGCTGCGCGCCGAGCAGGTCCTGGGTCGGCCCGTGGCCGAGCTGTTCAAGGATCTGGCCCTGCTGGACGGTGGTGCACCTGCAGCGGCGCCTGGCGGCAAACCACTGGAACTGGTAGGCCTGCGGGGCGACGTGCCATTCCCCGCCGAGGCCACGTTCTCGAGAGTGGACACCGGCCCTGGGCCGCAGACCACCATCGTGCTGCGCGATGTGAGCGAGCAACTGGCCATGCGGCGCGAGCGCGAGCAGCGCCAGACGCTGGAGGCCCACAGCCGCGCCAAGACGGAGTTCCTGTCGCGCATGAGCCATGAGTTGCGCACGCCGCTGAATGCCGTGCTCGGGTTCGCGCAGCTGATGAACATCGACCTGGCGCACCCGCTGGATCCGCTGAACCAGGGGCGGGCACGTCAGATCGAGCGCGCAGGCGCCCACCTGCTGGCGCTGGTGAACGATGTGCTGGACCTGTCGATGGTGGAATCCGGCCGGCTCTCGCTGAGCCTGCAGGCGGTGGAGGCCCGTGCCGTGGCGGAAGAGGCCAGTTCGGTGGCCGGCACGCTTTCGGAGGAAGGGCGGATCGAGCTCGACGTGAGCTTCCCCGGCCCGCTGTGGGTGCATGCAGACGAGGTGCGCCTGCGGCAGTCGCTGATCAACCTGCTGAGCAACGCCGTCAAGTACGGCGGCCGCGAGGGACCTGTCACGCTGTCCCTGGTGCCGCAGCACGATCACTGCCAGTTCAGCGTGAAGGACCAGGGACCCGGCATGACGGACAGCCAGTTGACCCACCTGTTCGAACCCTTCAATCGCCTGGGCGCCGAACACTCCGGTGTCGAAGGCACAGGCATCGGACTGGTGCTGACACGCCAGCTCGTCCAGGCGATGGGCGGCGAGCTGGCGGTGGAGAGCGCGCCTGGCCAGGGCACCCGGGCCACCATCACCTTGCCCTGGGCGGCGGCGCCGCAGGCACTGGCTGCGCCCCGCTGGCCGGTTGCCGCGTCAAGCAGCGCCGCCCGGCTGGACGTGCTCTATGCCGAGGACAACGACGTCAACATCGAGCTGATGTCGCAGCTGGTCAAGCTGCGCTCGTGGGTCACCTTCCGGGCCGCCAACAGCGGTGCGCTTGCACTGGCGATGTTCATGCAGCGGCGGCCCGACCTGGTGCTGATCGACATGAACCTTGGCGATGTCTCGGGCCTGGAGTTGGCGGCGCAATTGCGTGCCCTGCCGGGCGCGGCCACGGCTCGGCTGGTCGCCCTGTCGGCCGACGCGCTGCCGCACCAGGTCCGCATGGCACTCGACAGCGGCTTCGAGGGCTACCTGACCAAGCCGATCAACTTCGCCGAGGTCCTGGGGCTGTTTGATCGGCTGGGCGGCGC
>NZ_VIDT01000225.1 GCF_006519715.1 Ideonella azotifigens | reverse complement strand
CGGACTGTGGCGTCGACGCGCGGCGCGTCGTGGTGCACAACGGAGAGTGGCCCGGCGGCGGAGGGGGCGGGGTCTTGCGGCGGCCTGTGCAGTGGGCGTCTGGGTGTCTCCGCTGGCGCTGGCGGGTGTGTCGGGCCTGGATTCATCGCAGGTTCGGCGACAACAGGGGCCGCGTCCGAACGAGAGGCGCTGGTGTGAACGACGTCCGGCGTCGGCTCAGCCAAGGCCGCATACGAGCCTTCGAACAGTGCGGGCTGGCGGCGGCGCAAGGTCGGCACGGTGGGCGCCACGCGCTCGACGAGTCTCGCCAGGTGGCCGAGCGGGGCAGGGGCCTGGTCGTTCATGTGGGCACCACCAGTCCCTGCACCAGCGCGATGTAGCGGCGGCGCCGATCGGCGCTCAGGCTCAGCACCTGCGGCTCACTCCAGCCATAGGCGCTGGCGAGGGTGTGCACTTCGGCCAGCGTGCGCTCGGCCCAGTCGTCCAGCTCTTCCCACAGGTAATCGCCGATGTCGAAGCGGCGCTCGAAGCCGTGAGCACAGGCCGGGCAACTGAGCGCGACGCGAATGTCCGCACCGGGGTCACGCAAGGCCATGTCCTGCTGCAGCCGCTCAATCACCGCCGGTGGCAGCTCGGCCGCATTGACCACGCGGCCGGCGAGCCGGGCCTGGAGCACACAGCGCTCAATCAGTTGCTGGACGGCGGTGCTGGCGTTGCCGCTGCCTTGCAGCGCAGCGAGGTCGTCACTGCAGGGCAGGCGGTAGGCCAGTTCATAACCTTCGCATTGGAGCGGCTGCGGTGCGGGTTCGCCGGCCGGCTCGGGCCGAAGGTCGGTGGTGCGCAATGACAACTCCAGCGCCTCGCCGCAGGCCGGGCAGTCGACCAGCGTGTCCAGCGTGGCACCGAACAAGGCCTCGAACAGCGCGAACAGGCGGGCGTCGCGCGCGCCGATCGGCAGTGCACCCCACTCGCCCGGTGTCACCTCGGGCCAGGCCAAGCGCAGCAGCGCGAGCGAGCGGCGCAGCGGCGCCATGGCCTGCGCCTGCTCCCAGGTGTGCAGCACCGATTGCGCGCTGAGCGCGCCATGGGCGTGGTCGAGACTCATACACGAGCGTCGCCGTGCAGCACCGGCCGTCAGGCCGGGTCGGTGAAGCTGGGCTCCGAAGGCTCGGGCGTCTCGACATCGCGCACCCAGCCTTCGTTCTCCAGCTTCAGGTGCTGGATCGCGATCGCGTTGGCATTGGCGTCGAGATCAGGCAGGGCCTGGAACTCGGAGACCCAGGCGCGGAATACCTTGTAGGCGATCGCCAGCTGGCCGGTCTCGTTGTAGACCTCGATGATCACGTCCTTGCGGAAGTCCTTCAGTGAGCTTTCCGAACCCAGGCCGGCACCGAAGTTCCAGACCTTGTTGGCCCACTGCTCGAACTCCTTGTCGTGCGTGACGCCACGCTCCAGCGTGATGGCCTCGAACTCGGTCCGGCCGGGGGATTTGCGGCTGCTGCTGGGGTCGCCGCCATCGCGGTGCTTGACGACTTCGGTCGTGCGCTTGAGAGCGCTCACCTTGCTCACGCCAGCGACGTACTTGCCGTCCCACTTGACCCTGAACTTGAAGTTCTTGTAGGGGTCGAATCGCTGGGCGTTGACGGTGAACTGTGCCATGGTCGGCTCCTTGATCGCGAGGGTGTTGTCAGGCCTTTAGACGTCGATCTGGCCGGCCATCTGCTGCAGCTTGATGATCACGAACTCGGCCGGCTTCAGCGGTGCGAAGCCGACGACGACGTTCACGATGCCGAGGTTGATGTCGTTCTGCGTCGTCGTGTCCTTGTCGCACTTGACGAAGTACGCGTCACGCGGCGAGCTGCCCTGGAACGCGCCCTGACGGAACAGGTTGTGCATGAAGGCGCCGGCGTTGAGTCGGATCTGCGCCCACAGCGGTTCGTCGTTGGGCTCGAACACCACCCACTGCAGCCCGCGGTACAGGCTCTCTTCGATGTACAGCGCGGTGCGCCGCACAGGGATGTACTTGTACTCGTCGGCCAGCAGGTCGGCGCCGCGCATCGTGCGCGCACCCCAGGCCACGCTGCCGATGATCGGGAAAGTGCGCAGGCAGTTCACGCCCAGCGGGTTGAGCTGGCCGTTCTCTTCGTTGGTCAGGCTGACCGACAGGCCTTGCGCGCCCGAGATCGCCGCGTCCACGCCCGCCGGGGCTTTCCACACGCCGCGGTTGGTATCGGTACGGGCCATCAGGCCGGCGATCGCGCCGCTGGGTGCGAAGGTGTCGAGTTGGCCGTCGCGCTTCGGGTCGGGTTGCCGCAGGCGTGGGAAGAACAGCGCCGCATTGCGCGCCCGCTCACCGGTCAGGCCCAGCGCGGTCAATGCCGCGTTGTTGTTGGTGACGATGTCATTGGCCGAGTCCCAGGCCACGGGCGGGTCGACGATCAGCATCGCGCGGCGCTGCGTACAGAAGTCGAGCGCGCTGCTGTAGACGGCCGATGCAGTGTCGCCTTCGCGCGTGTCCGGCGGGATGCTCATCAGGTTGAACAGGTCGGTCTTCTTCAGCGCGAACAGGCCCGTCTTGTCCGCTTCACTGCCTTGGTAGGCAGCAATGTCCAGCGGGTCGCTGTCGCTGGCCATTCCGGCGGCGACCACTGGGGTTGATGCGGTGTCGTCGTTCCAGATCGTCTTGCCGGGGCCTGGGTCACCGTGCTTGGGCGGCACAGTGGTGCCCGGCAGCGTGGTCGTGCTGGCCACGCGCAACAGGGCCGATTCGTTCAGCAGCACGCGGTCGATGCGGCGTGGGCTTTCCTTGACGGTAACGTTGAGAAAGGTCTCCAACGCACCGCTGCCGCTGCGCACGGTGAGGTTGAACAGGTCTGCCGCGACCAGGCCGTAGCGCGCCGCCACGTCGGCCGAGACCTTGTCGTCGATGCGCACCCGCAGCCCGTTGCCCCAGCTGCCGCGCGAGGCGGCGACGAGGTCGAGGTTGGTCAGCGTGATATTGGCCGCGTCGTTGACGCCGACACCGCTCTTCTTCTTGTACAGCCGCACGATCACTGCCCGGGCGCCACCGTTCTGGAAGAAGTCGCGCACCGCATAACTCAGCGGGTACAGGGGGTCGAGGCTGCCGAACTGGCGCTCGAAATCACCAAAGGTGTTGATCAACATCGGCTCGTCGGTGCCCATCGCGGCGCGGCCCACGAACGCGGTGATCGAGGTGGCGACACCGGCGATGGTGCGCACGCCACTGGGCAACTCCTCGACGTACACCCCGGGGAATGAAACTGCAACTGGCATGTTGGGCTCCTCGCGCTGTGGGCCATACCGATGATTCCGTGCCTGCCGCTCGCATCAGCATGTGCAGACGCGGATGTGATTTCAGGTAGCTGAATGTGCCAGTGCTTGCCGGTCTGGACATCCCCAATTTGGCTGAGAGAGGCTCTTCAAATTAGGGGCACTCACCCTGACGGCAGAGGGGTGGATTGGCGCGAGTGCTGGAGCCGCGGCACCGTGGCCCGCCACTTCAGGCAATCGTTGGACAAGAGTGACCCCATTGGGGCGATTGGCTGGCTTGACGTGACGGGCGACTACCCCTGAGTGATGTTCGTCTCCTGTCAGGGAGGCAGGGGAGGGCTTGCCACCTTGCGGTAGCGAGAGGCGATGTGGCGGCGTTCCCATGCACTTTTGGGATCTGCCTTCATGAACGGAAGGTGGGTTGCTGGGCTTCGCAGGCCCTTGGACGATTCACAATGGCGGCCCTGTTGCCTTGCCTTGTCTGACCCTGCCTGCCACCTTGCCGTGCCGAACCTGACACTCCTGCCTTCTTGGTCCCGTGGCCTGCTGCTTGCGGCCGGCCTGTTCGCGGTGATGGCCGCCGCGGCTCAACCGGTCGACTCTCCCACGCTGCGCAAGATCCGCGACGCAGGCGTCATCACGCTCGGCCACCGCGTCGCCTCGGCGCCGTTTTCCTACCTCGACGGCAAGCGCCAGCCCATCGGCTACTCGATGGACATCTGCCAGAAGGTGGTCGATGCGGTGCGGGTGCGGCTGGCGATGCCGGACCTGGAGGTGCGACCCATCGTTGTCAGCTCGGCCACCCGCATTCCGCTGGTCGCCAACGGCACGGTGGACCTGGAATGCGGCATCACCACCAACACGGCGGAGCGCGGCAAGAGCGTGTCGTTTTCGGTCACGACCTTTGTCGCCGCCAGCCGCCTGCTGGCGCGCAAGTCGGACCACATCCGGACGCTGGATGACCTGCGCGGCAAGCCGGTGGTTTCCACGCTGGCCACCACCAGCCTGATCTTCCTGAACGCGGTGAACCAGGCCCGCGGGCTGGACATGAAGATCCTCGCCGGCCTGGACGACATCGAGGCCTTCCGCCTGCTGACCAACGGCCGCGCCGTGGCCTATGCGATGGACGACGTGCTGCTGCACAGCATGCTGGCCGACGCGCCGGATGCCGCGAACTACCAGATCGCCGACGACGCGCTGACCACCGAGCCGTATGCCATCGGCCTGAAGCGCGACGATCCGGTCTTCAAGCAACTGGTGGACGGCGTGATCGTCGAGCTGTTCAAGAGCGGCGAGATCCAGGCGATCTACCGCAAATGGTTCGAGTCGCCCATCCCGCCCAAGGGCACCAACCTGCACCTGACGATGAGCGACTCGCTGAAGCGCGCGATCCAGCATCCGACGGACGCCAGCGACCCCCGGCTGTATCGCTGAGCTTCGGCGCTAGAAGATCGACCGGCCGCTCAGCGTCGTGAACAGCTCCAGCGCCAGCAGGCCGGCGTGCGAGTTGCCGGAGTGTTCCAACGCGGGCGACCAGACGCAGACACCGCATTCGCCAGGCACGAGGGCGACGATGCCGCCGCCCACGCCGCTCTTGGCCGGCAGGCCGACGCGGAAGGCGAAGTCGCCGGCGGCGTCGTAGGTGCCGCAGGTCAGCATCAGGGCCGAGAGGCGCTTGGCCGCGCTGGCCGACAGCACCTGCTCGCCGTTCCAGGGATTGACGCCGCGGTTGGCCAGGAAGGCTACCGCGCGGGCCAGCTCCACGCAGCTCATCTCGATCGCGCAGTGCTTGCAGTAGGCGTCCAGCACCTGGTCCACCGGGTTGCGCAGGTTGCCGAAGTTCTTCATGAAATGGGCCATCGCCGCGTTGCGGTCGGAGGTGCCTCTTTCCGACCGGGCGACGCGCCGGTCGTAGTGGATCTCCTTGCTGTCGCAGAGCTGCCGGGCAAATTCGACCACGGCGTTTTCCGGCACCGCGAAATTGGTGCACAGCATGTCGGTGATGACCAGCGCGCCGGCGTTGATGAACGGGTTGCGCGGTTTGCCGGATTCGCTTTCCAGCTGCACCAGTGAGTTGAACGGCGTGCCCGAAGGTTCGCGGCCCACGCGCTCCCACAAAGCGTCCCCTTGGCGCTGGAAGGCCAGCACCAGCGCGAACAGCTTGGAGATGCTCTGGATCGAGAAGCGCGTCTGGGCGTGGCCCACGGTGTGCACCTTGCCGTCCAGCGTCACCACGGCCATGCCGAACTGGTCCGGGGGCACGTCGGCCAGCTCGGGGATGTAGTTGGCCACCGTGCCGCGGCCGATCTCCGGCAGCACGGCCTGGTGCACCTGGTGCAGCAGCGCGTCGTAGTCCCTGGTGTCGGTCATGGGCGGCTCAGCGGTAGCGCTCGGGGTCGATGCCATGGCGGTGCAGCTTGTCGTACAGCGTCTTCTTGGCAATGCCCAGCTGCTGCATCACGTCCTGCATGCGGCCGTGGCAGCGGCGTAGCGCCTCGTCGATCAAGGCTTTCTCGACCAGGTCCATCTGCTGCGCCAGCGGCGTGGGCGCGATGTCTTCGGTGCCATCGGTGAGGTTGACCGCGCCGGCTTCGAGCACGAAGCGGTCGGCCGCATTGCGCATCTCGCGCACGTTGCCGGGCCATGAATGCGCCATCAGCTCGCGCAGGTGTTCGGGCCGGCGTTCGGGCGTGGGCAGGCCGTAGCGGGCGCTGGCGAGTTCGACGAAGTGCTCGAACAGCAGCGGGATGTCTTCGCGCCGTTCGCGCAGCGGCGGCAGCTTCAGCACCGCCACGTTGAGCCGGTAGTACAGGTCCGCGCGGAACTTGCCTTGCTGGCTGAGCTGCAGCAGGTCTTCCTTGGTGGCGGCCACCACGCGCACGTTGACCGGCAGCTCCTCGTTCGAACCCAGGCGCTGGATCTTGCGTTCCTGCAGGATGCGCAGCAGCTTGATCTGCATGCTGACCGGCATGGACTCGATCTCGTCGAGCAGCAGCGTGCCACCGTTGGCATGCTCGATCTTGCCAATGCGGCGCTTGGCGGCCGAGGTGAAGGCGCCGGGCTCGTGGCCGAACAGCTCGCTGTCCAGCAGCGTCTCGGGCAGGCCGCCGCAGTTGATGGCGACGAAGTTGCGTTCGTGGCGCGGGCTGTGCTCGTGCAGGCAGCGCGCCACCAGTTCCTTGCCGGTGCCGGTTTCGCCATGCACCATCACATCGGCCGAGGTCGGCGCCAGCCGCAGGATCAGCCGGCGCACGTCCTGCATCACCTGCGAGCGGCCCAGCAGCACCGACTCCACGCTGCTGCGCTGCGCGAGCTGCGCGCGCAACTCGTCCAGCGCGACCTGCAGCTGGCGCTTTTCCAGCGCGCGCATGGCGGTGTCCACGAAACGCTCCGGCGCGAACGGCTTCTCGATGAAGTCGTAGGCGCCTGCGCGCATGGCGCCGACCGCCATCGAGATGTCGCCATGCGCGGTGACCACGACCACCGGCATGCCGGCGTCAATCGCGCGGATGCGCTCGAGCAGTTGCAGCCCGGTCATGCCGGGCAGGCGCACGTCGGTGATGACGATGGCGGGCATCTGCGCGCTGATGTGCGGCAGCGCCAGCTCGGCCGAGCCGAAGGCCTGCACTTCCAGCCCGGACAACTCCAGCGTCTGGACCAGGCTGGCGCGCACGGGCGGATCGTCCTCGATGAAGAGGACCCTGAAACCTTCAAACATGTGTTTCCTCGGAAGCTGCGGTGGTGGTCGCCGCGTCCAGCTCGAACTCGAAGCGCATGCCGCTGTCCGGCCCGTTGCCGCGTACCCCGCGCAGGCTGCCGCCCAGCTCGTGCACGATCTTCGACGAGATCACCAGGCCGAGGCCCAGACCCTGGCCGGCCGGCTTGGTGGTGTAGAACGGCTCGAACAGGCGCTGCAGGCTGGCTTCGTCCATGCCCGTGCCGCTGTCCTCGACCTGCACCAGCACGCGCGTGCCATGTTGCTCGGCACCGATGCGCAGGCGGCGCTGCGGGCTGCCCGCCATGGCGTCCAGTGCGTTGCCGGCCAGGTTCAACAGCACCTGCTCCAGCCGGTGCGTGTCGGCCCGCACCATCAGCGAATCGGCCACGTCCATGCGCAGCACCACCGGCTCGGCATGCAGCCTGTGGTCCAGCATCAGCAGCACGTTGCGCACCGCGCTGGCCAGCGGCACGGCTTCGAGCGACAGCGACTCCTTGCGCGCAAAGCCCTTGAGCTGGTTGACGATGCGGCCCATGCGCTCTGTCATCTCGTCGATCAGCTTGAGGTTGTTGGCCACGTCGCGCGGGCGGCCGTTGTCCAGCAGCTGGATGGCGTTGCGCGAGAGCGCGCGCAGGGCGGTCAGCGGCTGGTTGATCTCGTGCGAGATGCCGGCCGACATCTGGCCCAGCAGCGCGAGCTTGCTGGCCTGCGTGGCGGCATCTTCGGCCTGCTGGCGCTGGCTGATCTGGTTGATCAGCTCTTCGTTGGCACCGCGCAGCTGGGCGGTGCGCTCGTCCACCTGGCGCTCCAGTTGGTCATTGGCCTGCTGCAGTGCATTGCGGGCCTGGAAGATCTGTCGCAGTGCGCGGCGGCGG
>NZ_VIDT01000224.1 GCF_006519715.1 Ideonella azotifigens | reverse complement strand
CGCCGCAGCGCCGGGCCGTGGCAGCATTTGCGGCGCTGGTGGCATGCCGCTGGCGATGGACCGACCCGATCCGACGACACTTCCGATCTCTGACTCCCTCACGCATGACCACCGAAGCGCCTCGCCCCGCCGAACCGCCGCCCCCGATCCGGGTGCTGACGGTGGACGACCACGCGCTGCTGCGCGAGGGCATTGCCAGCATGCTGGCGCAGCAGCCGGACCTGCAGGTGGTGGCCGAGGCGGGCAATGGCCGGGAGGCCGTCGAGGCCTTCCGGCTGCACCGGCCCGATGTCACGCTGATGGACCTGCAGATGCCGCTGATGGGCGGTGTGGAGGCAACGCTTGCGATCCGCGCCGAGTGGCCGCATGCCCGCATTGTCGCGTTGACGACCTACAAGGGTGATGTGCAGATCCGCCGTGCCCTGCAGGCCGGCGTGAGCGGTTACCTGCTCAAGAGCATGCTGCGCAAGGAGCTGGTGGAGGGCATCCGCCAGGTGCATGCCGGCCGGCGCCTGGTGCCGTCGGAAATCGCCGCCGAACTGGCCGAGCATCTGCTGGACGAGGCGCTCAGTCCGCGTGAGATCGAGGTCCTGCGACTGGTCGCCCAGGGCGGCTCCAACAAGCGGGTGGCGAGTTTGCTTACCGTGACGGAAGACACGATCAAGGCCCACATGAAGGGCATTCTTGCCAAATTGGGCGCAGTTGACCGCACGCATGCCGTGACGATCGCGCTGCGGCGGGGCATCATCGAACTCTGATCAGGCCGCGCATCCACCGGGCGGCCTGCTGCCTGTCACGCCGCTGTCAGGCTCGTTGTGCCGGCCCTTCACTTGCTTGCAGCCTGGCGCTGTCTCGTGTTCGGCGTGCTGCCGGCAAAGTGAAGCCGGCTTCAGGGCTTGGGCAAAAGAAATCCGGTGGGCCGCGGCGCATGCCGCAGCAGAGTTTTGTTGCTCCAGGAGGAAGTTGCTCGTGATGCAGTACCGTTTTTCGCACCCGTGGTCGGCGTTTTCGCGCCGTGTGGCCGGCCTGGCAGCATTTGCGCTGGTGGCCGGCGTGCTGGGCTCGCTGGCCAGCATGGCGCCGGCCTGGGCCGGTGTCATCTCGCCGACGGTGAGCTCGCTGTCGGGCACCAACCAGCGCCTGATCTCCTACCGCCACCAGGAGCACATGTGGATCACCGATGACGGCGTCTACCACCTGCTGGCCAACCGCGGTGCGCAGACCAGCGGCGACTCGCTGCAGCTCTACAACAGCACCGATGGCATCACCTGGACGGCGGCACTTTCGCTGGCGGGCACCGGGGCCAAGAGCACGTCGGATGGTTCGCTGAGCAACGGCGTCCTGTCGGTGGTCTATTCCGGCTCGTCCGACGAGATCCTGTTTGCCCCGCTGAAGTACGACCCGACGACGCAGGTCTGGCAGATGAAGGGCCCGGGTCAGACCGTGCGACCCAAGACGCCCGGCGGCTCCGCCGGTGCCACCAATCCCAGCCTGGTGCAGGACCGTGCCGGCAACTTCTGGGTCTCCTTCGTCGAGCAGGACAACGTCACCGGCACCTCGGTGCTGGTGCTCTACTACCGCGTCGCCGGTGGCAACACCTGGATCAACACCGGCGTCACCTTCGGCCCGCAGGACGCGTTGTCGACACTGGATTCACCACAGCGCAGCGCCCGCCTGGTGCTGACGCCGAATGGCATTGGCGTGGTGTATTCGGTTCGCGAAGGCATCTTCTGGCAGCAACGCCCGGCTGGCGGCACGCCGCAGGATCCGTGGCAGGCGCAGCAGACGCTGGACCCGGGCGACCCGAACAATGTCGACACCGACCCGATGGCCAGCCACTTCAGCCTGGCCACGGACGACCAGGGCTACATGCACCTGGCCTTCGTCAATGCCGGCTTCCCGTTCTACCTGCGCTACAACGCTGCTGCCAACGTGCTGGCCTGGTCCGTGCCCGCCACCCAGCTGACCAGCGACAGCATCAACGCGGGCTACCCGCAGATGAGCTGGATGGGCGGCTCGCAAGTGGCGCTGGTGGTCAATGCCGGCTCGATGCCGCGGCTCTACCAGTCGGCCTCGCGCGGTGCCAAGGGCAGCTTCGTCTGCACCGACCGCATGACCCATCCGCAGGCCACCACCGACAACGGCCTGAACTTCGACCACCCGCGCATCGAGACGCCTTCGAAGGTGCCGTCAGGCGTCTCGCCAATGCTGATGCAGTACACCAAGAACGGTGTGCAGAAGGCCTATGCCTACAGCTTCGACGCCAGCAGCGTCGCTGGCTGCCAGTGAAGGCAGCAGGGTCTTTGTTCGCAGCGCCGCACGGCAGGTGAGCGAGCCGGCGATTCACTGAAAAACGTGTTTTCTCATGAGGCCGCCCGGGCCATGCCCGGGCGGCCTTTTTCACGTCTGCACCACAGCTGCGCATGCTTCTTGCTCAGGGCTTACCCCGAGTTAATCGCCCTTTGGGTCCGGCCAGCGCATGTTGCGCAGGGCGGGTTCGATGGTGTGTGGTGTGGGTTGCGGGGTCGACTGTCAGGGGTCGGCCGTGCCTCCCGCCCTTGGTGGTGGGGTGAGGTTCAGGTTTGCCCCCGGTTCGTCAAGCGCCTGCAGAGCGCGGCGTCCGGGTCCTGGACAAAACCCCGTACCGGCGATCTCGCCAGATGGGAGTGTCATGTCAAGAAGCAGTACCAGGCCGGCAGCGGCCGGCTTGCTGGTCGGCCTCGCGGCCGCCGCAATGCTGGCGGGTTGCGGCCGCAGCAGTGAGTCCTCGGTCGCCACCCAGGTCGCCGTGCGCGTCAATGAACGCGACATCACTGTGCATCAGATCAATCAGCAACTGGCCCAAAGCCGACAGTTGGGGCCCGAGCAGGTCCAGGCTGCCAGCCGGGAGGTGCTGGAGCGGCTGATCGACCAGGAGCTGGCGCTGCAGCAGGCGCTGGACCAGAAGGTCGACCGCGAGCCGACCGTGGTGGCCGCCATCGAGGCCGCCAGGCGCGACGTGATCGCCCGTGCCTACATCGAACGCATCATCGGCGGTGTTGGCGCGCCGAATGCCACCGAGGTCCAGGCCTACTACCGGGCTCATCCCGAGCTGTTTGCCGAGCGCCAGATTTACACGCTGGTGCAAATGGACGTTGCGTTGCCAGAAGCCCGCCTGCCCGAGCTGCAGGCCAAGGCGCAGGAAGGCAAGGGCGTGGAGGCCGTCGCCAGTTGGGCGGCCAGCCAGTCGCTGGCGCACGCATCCACCCAGTCGACCCAGGCGGCAGAGACCCTGCCACTGGATCTCGTGCCGCAACTCGCCGCACTGCCGGCCGGGCATGGCGCTGTCCAGGCGGCCAACGGCGGGGCGCATGTCTGGTTCGTCACGGCGCGCCAGTCCTCGCCGGTGGCACTGGACCAGGCCCGGCCGGTGATCGAGCAGGCGCTGGTCAACGAACACAAGCGCCTGGCGGCGCTGGCCGAGGTCAAGCGGCTGCGCGGCACAGCGAAGCTGGAATACCAGGGGCCGTTTGCGGGTGCCGGTCCGGTGAAGACGGTGGCCCAGGCGGAGCCCGCTGCAGCCGCCGCCTCCGGCACCGCACTTGACGATGGGCAGCTGAAAAAAGGCCTGGGATTGCCATGATTGTTGTACCTGTTTCCTTTTGTGACATGGCTGCCGCCGTGCTGCCCCGTGGTGCGGCGCTGCTGGCCGCATGGCAGCGCATGCGAACCCGCTGCAAGGCTGCCGCCGCGATGGCCGCGGCAGCCTTGCTGATGTCCACCTCGCCTGCCTCCGGCTGGGCCCAGGGCGCGGCAGCCGCAGTGGGTGTTTCGCCCAGCGCTGCGGCGACCGCGCCAGCCGCGCCGCTGGCCGAATACCGGCTGGGTGGCGGTGACCTGGTGCGCGTGCTGGTCTACCAGAACCCGGACCTGACGATGGAAACCCGGTTGTCCGACAACGGGCTCATTTCCTATCCCCTGCTGGGTGCGCTGAAACTGGGCGGCTTGACGGTTGGCGAGTCAGAGCGAGTGATCGCTGACGGGTTGCGCAAGGGCGATTTCGTCAAGAACCCGCAGGTCAGCGTGCTGTTGATGACGGCGCGCAGCAGCCAGGTCAGCGTGCTCGGCCAGGTGCAGCGGCCGGGTCGCTATCCCCTCGAAACCGCGCAGACCCGTCTCAGTGACGTGCTGGCGCAGGCTGGCGGCATCCAGCCTTCGCTGGGCAGCGACCAGATCACCGTGGTCGGCATTCGTGATGGCAAGGCCTTTCGCAAGCTGGTCGACCTGCCGCAGGTCTTCAGCGGTGAGCAGCGGCCCGACGACATCATGCTGCAGGGCAACGACGTGATCTTCGTCGACCGCGCGCCGGTGTTCTTCATCTATGGCCAGGTGCAAAAGCCCGGCATGTTGCGCCTGGAGCGCGGCATGACGCTGCTGCAAGGCCTGGCGGCCGGCGGCGGCTTGACGCTGCGCGGGACCGACAAGGGCATTCGCCTGCACCGCCGCATGCTGGACGGCCATACCGCGGTCGTCGAGCCCGGCATGGACGACGCGCTGCGCGACGGCGACGTGATCTACGTGCGCGAAAGCCTGTTCTGAGCGGAGACGCAAGCCATCATGACCCTCTCACTGCCCCAATTCATTGCCGTGTTGCAAGGCCGCTGGAAGCTGGCGCTCGCGGTGCTCGCGACCACCGTGCTGCTGGCGATGGCCGTGACGCTGTTGATGACCAAGAAGTACACCGCCTCGGCCAGTGTGGTGATGGACGTCAAGCCTGACCCGCTGACCGGCATGGTGGCTGGCGGCGGCGTCAATGCAACGCTGATGGCCACGCAGGTCGACATCGTCGAGAGTGATCGTGTGACGCGCCGTGTGATCCAGAACCTGAAGCTGGATCAGAACCCGGCGTTGCGCGCCGCCTGGCTGTCGGCGACCAACGGCGTGGGCACGGTGGAAGACTGGCTGGCCAGGGTGCTTGCGGTTTCGCTGGACGTGCGTCCGAGCCGCGAGAGCAACGTGATGTTCGTCAGCTATGAAGCGGCCGATCCCGACTTCGCCGCGACGATGGCGAATGCCTATGTGCAGGCCTACATGCAGACGACGCTGGAATTGCGGGTCGACCCCGCCCGGCAGTACAGCGACTTCTTCGACCAGCGCAGCAAGGATGCACGCAACACGCTGGAGGCCGCGCAGGCCAAGCTGAGCGCCTTTCAGCGTGAGCACGGCGTGATCGGCAGCGACGAGCGCATCGACGTGGAGACCATGCGGCTCAATGAACTCAGCAGCCAGTTGGTGACACTGCAGGCCCTGTCGTCCGAAAGCCAGAGTCGTCAGGCACAGGTCCGTGGCGGCCACTCCGATCAACTCGCCGAAACGCTGACCAACCCGGTCGTGTCTAGCCTGAAGCTCGACCTGGGGCGGGCCGAGGGCAACCTCAAGGAACTCGGCATGCGTTTGGGTGCCAACCACCCTCAGGTCCAGCAGGCCCAGACCCAGGTCGCCGAGTTGCGTAACCGGCTGGCCAGCGAAATGGCGCGTGCCTCCGGCAGCGTTGGCGTGAGTGCCAGCATCAATGCTGCGCGCTTGGGTGATCTGCGCACCCAGTTGGACCAGCAACGTACCAAATTGCTGTCGCTCAAGCAGGTCAGAGACAGCATGGGCGTGCTGCAGCGTGACGTGGATAACGCGCAGCGTGTCTACGACCTTCTGGCGGGCCGACAAAGCCAGACGGCGCTTGAAACCCATGTGCAGCAATCCAACGTGAATCCGCTGAGCCCTGCCGTGGTGCCCGCCAGTGCGTCATCGCCCAAGCGCCTGCTCAACCTGGTGGCCTCGGTTTTCGCCGGCCTGTTCTTCGCCGCGCTCGCTGCACTGGTGGCCGAATTGCGTGACCGCAGGGTGCGTGGCCCAGGAGATCTGGTGCAGGCGCTGGGCTTGCCGATGCTGGGCGTGTTGCCGACACCGCGCAACCCCAAGCTGAACGCCCAACAACTCAAGCAGCGCGTGGTCACCGGCCGCGCGCTGACCCCGGCCCGCCGTTGAAGCCAAGGAGCGATTCGATGAATTTGCAGGACATCCTCGCCCCCCGCCCGAAGGCGGCCAGGCCCATGCCGTCGGATGCCGAAGACGGCACGCCATCGCACACCCCTGCGGACGGCACGCGCACGCTGGGCGAGATCCTTGCCGAGCTGCGCCAGCTGTCGCCCGAACAGATCGAGAAAGTGGGCAGCCACCAGCGCGAGAACGGCCTGCGTTTTGGCGAGGCCGCCATCGAGCTCGGCCTGGTGTCGCACGACGACGTGCTGCGTGCGCTGTCGCTGCAGTTCAACTATGCCTACGGCAGCGACGAGAGCCAGCGCCTCAGCCCCGAGCTGGTCGCGCTGAACCAGCCGTTTGGCCACCAGGCCGAGGCCTTCCGCATGATCCGCTCGCAACTGCAGCTGCGCCTGGGCGGTGCCGAAGGGCCGGTGCGCACGCGCCGGCGCGCGCTGGCCGTGGTCAGCCCCAATTCCGAAGATGGCAAGACCTATTTCTGCGCCAACCTGGCGGTGGCGCTGAGCCAGCTGGGCCAGCGCACGCTGGTGGTCGACGCCGACCTTCGCGGCCCGCGGCTGCACGAGGTGTTCGGTGTGCCCAACGACCTGGGCCTGTCGGGCCTGCTGTCCGGCCGCCATGGCGACTCGGTGATCAAGCCGGTGCCCGGTGTGCCGGATCTGTTTGTCTGCCCGGCTGGCACCCGCCCGCCGAATCCTCTGGAGCTGCTGGAGCGCCCGGCCTTCGGTTTGCTGATGCACGAGCTGCAGCAGCGCTTCGACCATGTCATCGTCGACACGCCGGCTGCCGAATACGGCGCGGATGCATTGGTGGTCTCCGCCCGCTGTGGCCAGGCGCTGGTGCTGGCGCGCAAGCATGCCAGTCAGGTGGCCACGCTGCAGGAACTGAGCGCCTTGCTGAGTGCCGCCAACACCACGCTGACCGGCGTGGTGATGAACGACCGCTGAGCGGGTGCACAGCCTGATGAGCTCGGTGCTGAGCCCCTCCCGACCGCTGCGCTCCGGCCAGGCGGCGTGGGCATGGGGCTGGCTGGCGCTGGGGCTGGCGGTGATGTATGTGCCGGCCCTGCTGGCGCTGGCACGTGATCTGTGGGGCACCGACCGGCAGGGCCATGGCCCGCTGGTGCTGCTGGTGGCCGGCTGGTTGTTCTGGCGCCAGTGGCCGGCGCTGAATGCCGCGGACGGGCGCCGGCCCGCCCTTGTTGCCGGTTGGCTGCTGCTGGTCGCGGGCTTGCTGCTCTACGTGCTGGGTCGATCGCAATCGACCTACGTGTTCGAGATCGGTTCGCTGATTCCGATGGTGGCGGCCTGCGTGCTGCTGCAGCAGGGTGGCGCTGGCCTGCGCACCGTGGCCTTCCCGTTGTTTTTCCTGCTGTTCGTCGTGCCGTTGCCCGACAGCTGGGTCGACCTGCTGACCCAGCCGATGAAGGCTGCCGTTTCTGCCGTCGCCGAATGGCTGCTGCGCAGCCTGGGCTACCCAATTGCCCGCACCGGCGTGGTCCTGCAGATCGGGCAGTACCAATTGCTGGTGGCCGATGCCTGCGCCGGCATCCAGTCGCTGTTCACGCTGGAAGCGCTGGGATTGCTGTACCTGAATGTGGTGCGGCATTCTTCGGCGCTGCGCAATGTGGCGTTGGCGATCCTGGTGGTGCCGGTCAGCTTCACGGCCAACGTGGTGCGGGTGGCGGCGCTGTGCCTGATCACTTACCACCTGGGCGATGCAGTGGGGCAGGGCTTCCTGCACCAGTTCTCCGGGCTGCTGCTGTTCCTCACGGCCTTGCTGCTGATCATCGCCGTGGACAGCGGCCTGCGCCGGCTGTCCCTGGCACGCGGAGGCAAGCAATGAGCGGCGTGACCAGCCTGCCGCCGGTG
>NZ_VIDT01000223.1 GCF_006519715.1 Ideonella azotifigens | reverse complement strand
GCACTTGCCGTTGAGCTTGAGGTGGCGCGGCCCGCTGGGACAGTCGAGCGTGAGCTGCAGGTCGCGAAACGGCCGGCCGGCGTCGAGGGCCCGCTGGAGCGCCACTGCTGCTGCCGGGCTGCGCCGGGCGATCAGGCTGACCAGCGGCTGCGCACGGAACTCGGTCTCGGCCGTCTCCAGCAGTTCTGCCAAGCGCGACGACGGATGGCTGATGCAGCCATCGCGCCCAAACTCCCACAGGGCCTCGCCGGCATGTTGCTCGAAGTCCTGCAGCAACACCGCCAGCAGCCGCTCGCGCTGCACCGCCTGGGCCTCGGCATGGAACTGCGCGGTGCCCTTGTGCCAGCTGAACAGCGCGCCCAGCACCACGGTCGGCGTGTACAGCATCAGCAGCACCGCCACGCCGGCATACAGCGGATCACCCGCCAGCCACAGGGCCGAGGTCGAGGCGAACATGTAGATCGCGGCGTAGGCCATGCAGGCCCAGGGCAGGCTGGCCAGCACGAAGGTGCCGGCGCCCAGCATGCCGGTCACCAGCGTGGCCAGCGCCAGCTGCTGCGGCGTGCTGGCAGCCGGGAACCAGATCAGCATGAACGCCCAGGCGCCCGACAGCAAGGCGGCCTGCAAGGTGGCATGGTGCAGCGCCCGCCGCGAGGCCCGTTCCAGCACCTGGCCCCGCATGCGCCACCACCGGAAGGTGGCCAGCCCCGACATTGCCAGGATGACCAGCCACCACAGCCACATGCCCGGCGGGACGGCGCCGCGAAAGACCCACAGCACCACCGAGGCACTGCCCACGTTGGCCACCATCGTGAACGGCGTGAGTCGCACCACCGCATTGAGCTGCGCACCGCGCAGGCGCGCCGCTTCGGCGCCAGCGGCGCCATACAGCGCGGCCATGCCGTCGCGCACGCTGCGGGGGGTGAAGGGGCGGGGGCTGGTCATGGCACGGGTGCGCCGGAGTTTGGGTGCAACGCGGCAGGCTGCGGATGCCACCAGCACCCCGGTCACGTCGCTCGGCCAATTCCATCACGACATCGTGGGATGAGACCCCGGGGTTGACCCCTTTCGAGGGGACGCCGCCCGCCAGGATCCACCAGGCTGATTCGAATCCAGCGCGGGCATGCCGGGTGAGACGCCGTTACTGAAGATATCTACCAGCGCTGGATCGACGACGAACTCTTGAACCCATTGCCGGCTCGTAGAAAGGGGCCGGCCTGCCACCTTGCCGCTGGGCCGGCGCATCGAAATCGAGGTCGTCGATCCAGCCCACGCTCATCATGGTCCGGCCTTCAAGCAGTCCAAGGGTTAATGACCGCCACGCCCGCTGCCTCGAAGGGACGGGTGTCACGGGTGGCGACCGCCAAGTTGTTGGCTGCGGCGATGGCCGCGATGTAGCCGTCTGCGCTGGCAATGGCCAGCCCCGCCGCGCGCGCCTTGGCCATCAGCGCCGCGTAGGCCTGGGTGCAAGCCAGATCGAAGGGCAGCACGCGGCCAGCGAAGAGCGGCAACACTCGTGTCTCCAGGTTTCCCTGCAGGCCGGTGCGGCGCTTGCCTGCGGGCAGGAGCGCCAACCCGGCGCGCAACTCGGCGACCGTGATGGCGGACAGAAACAGGGTGTCCAGCGACTGGGCGTTGATCCACTCGATCACGCGAGCCTCGGGTGCCGGGCGCATGGGCTCCGACACCACATTGGTGTCCAGCAGGATCATTCGAAGCTCGGCGGATTGGCCGGCGCCTTGTTGCGCACCTGATCGAAGACTGCAAATTCTTCGTCGGTCAGCTTCGCCTGCCGACCAATGTCAACGAGCAGGGAGCCCAACTTGACCCGGCCTTCCGGGCTGACGGCGGACTCCAGGATCTCGCGCACTTCCGCCTCCATGCTGTGGCCGTGCTGGGCGGCGCGCGCGCGCAAAGCGCGGTGCACCTCGTCGGAAATGTTGCGGACAGTCAGCATCGCCATCGTCGTCCCCTTGTTGCGCCTTGAGTGCATGCATTTTATGCATTCGCATGCATTTCCGCAAACCTCCAGACCTCAAGCGGACTCTTTCGTATTCTGCTGAACAAAGGAACTAAAAATTTCGTGGAGTTCCTGAGGCACAACACGAAGTTCACCGAAGACTTTGCGAAGTGCCCCAGCGTTTACTTTCGCAGAAAATACCTCTTGCAGCACCTTCTGCAGATCGTGTCCACGTCGATCAATCAACCATTTTGGAAGCTGGAGTGTCGTAAAAACATCCAGGCCTTCTACATATAAAACTGAAACCTTCTCCAGCTCGTCGCTTTCAAGCTTCACGACGTTAGCCACCGGCCCAGACTTCCATATACTTTCAACCTGGGAAACGATGGCATCAGTAATTGCCTGCTTTTGCCCGCAAGGTAACTCTCTTACTTTGGCTTGGTCGCCCGGCCCCAACCAATCCAAACCTTTAACATATGGTGCCGCTGAAGAGGAAAGTAAATGGCAATATATTACCATCGGTTCAAACACATAGTTTTCCATGCTATATCGTTGGAGCACCTCCATACCAGGGGATTTCTTGTTTTCAGCATCTCTGTCAATAAGACCAAACAAAAGACGGTATGGAGCGATGTTGTCAAACACGTCGACTATTTTATGAATTGCCTCAATCTTCTTGGCGACCATGGTCGCCCCTCCACCGTCCTCTATATCAACAGCAGTCTTCGCGACACTCTTAAACTCAATTGCATGCTCAGATTCCCAAACACCTAACCTAACCAATGACTCAAACACAGTCCTATAGAATAGTTCATCATCCTGATCCTCAACGAGGACCGACACACTCGATCTCTGCGCGAGAATCAAGGCAGAAGACAGTGCTGCGGTAGCGGCACGCGGGGTAGTTTTCGAAACAGCTCGCGGATTTCGAGCAAGGAAATAGAGTGCCGCTTCGGGCGCTTGCACGATTGTCTCAAGCCTGTGGGTAGCCATTATGACGCGACAACCAAATTCCGGCACGATAATATCTTGAATTATAGCTATGAACTTCGGGATCAAGCTTGAATGAAGATGCGCCTCCGGCTCATCCAAAAGCAATAAGTTCAATCTGCTTCCGTTCATGCGCATTGCATAGAAAAGCAGGATAAGCCCTAAAATGTTTTGTTCTCCTCTTGAAAGATCAAAGAAGGAGATAAGAGCACCAGACGGCGTTTTCAACCGTGGGGTATAAGGAGCACCATCCAATTGCCCCGGTGGCTCAAACTGGTAGCCTAGATTTGCCAATGAAAATAGCCTGCCAATCTCCTCCCAAGGCGGACGCTCCCGATTTTGCGACCGAATGATATCAATGGTAGTTTGCCGACTTTCAAGCAATGCTACATGAGCAGCATTTGCCTCTCTCAAGGCAAACCGTAGGCACGCTTTCGAGATCGAAATAAATATTTGATCAAAAAATCGTTCGGAGTCCACTCGACGTGGAATATCCATAGTAGACGGCAAGCGCCTAGACAGTTCTGGAAGATCCATAGCTCGAAGCTCAGAGAGATTCGCGCGCTCCACTTCTGGAAAATAGTCAGAATATGGGACATCTTCAATAGGGTCACCACTTTTAACAGCTCGCGCGTACTTCTCAGCGCTCTTTTGAACCTCAATCAATTCGACCGGTCCACCTTCTCGGCTCAACAGCAAACTTTGTCGGAAGAACGCCACAGAATCCCGAGGAATAGTCACATTCGGCAGTATTGATCTTGGGATGTGTCCCTGAGTCGCTTGGTATATCATTTCAAGCAGTTGAGTCTTGCCTGCCCCATTTTCGCCAGTTAAAACTGCAAAATTAGGCACCCCTCTCCAAGAAAAGGGTCCCAAAAATCCCTTGAAATATTGACCCTGCGGAAGAATGACATCCATTCGAAATCCCATTCTGTTTGGACTAGAAACCTTTTGCCCGCGTTCATGAAAAGTGGCCGCCGAGCAAAGCTGCCCGTGGGCTGATCAGACAGATTACGCCGCCCGCAAGCAATCCACAATCTTCAACCTCGCCGCCCGCCAAGCCGGGATGAACCCGCCGATGAAGCCCATGAAGAGGGCGAAGACCAGCGTCTGCACGGCGATGCCGGGCGTCAGCTTGAACTGAAACGCCAGTTCGGCGAAGGTCTGGAAGTTGGTGGTGCTGATGTTGACGGTTTGCATCAGGCTGGCGCCGGCCAGGCCGATGAGGCCGCCGACCAGGCTGAGCAGCAGGCTCTCAGCCAGGAAGGCGATGAGCACGGTGCCGCGGCGGAAGCCGAGTGCGCGCAGAGTGCCGATCTCGCCGGTGCGCTGGGCGACGGCGGCGAACATGGTGATCATGGCGCCGACGATGGCGCCGATGCTGAAGATGATGGACAGCGCCGTGCCGAGGATGGTGATGAACTTGACCAGGGCTTCGCTCTGCTCCTCGTAGAAGCGGATCTCTGGCTTGAGCTCGACGGTGACACGGGGGTCGCCAGTGAGCTGGGACTGCACATGGGCCAGGCCGCCGGCCGGGTCTGACAGGCGGAACAGCACGATAGAGAAGGCGTTACGGCGGAAGGCCTGCATCATCAGTTCGGCATCGCCCCATATCTCGCTGTCGAAGGCGGTGTGGGCGCCGTCCATCACGCCGACGATCTCCCAGTCGCGCCCACCAAAGCGCAGGCGCTGGCCGAGCTGCGTGCCTTCGAAGCCCGTGGCGACGGCCTTGCCGACGACGATCTCGGCCGTGCCGGGCCGGAAGAAGCGGCCGGCCATCAGCTTGACCTGCGGGCGCAGCGCGAGGCCAGTGGGCCCGGTGCCGCGCATGCTGACGTTGCTGGGCGTGCCGCTGCCGCGCTTGGGCAGCGAGTTGAGCACCACCATTTCCTTGCTGATCATGGGCAGGCCGTCCAGGCCGATGGCCAGGTCCGGCAGCGTGGCCAGCAGGTTGGCCTGGGCCCGGTCCACGCCGCTGTTGATCTCGGCACCGGCGCCGCGGCGCAGCGCAATGACGTTGTCCGGCCGGCCGGTGGCGACCAGCGTGGCGCGGATGCCTTCGCTCATCATCAGCACGGTGGCGAAGGTGTAGACGACCAGCGCCATGCCGCCGGCGGTGAGCAGCGTGGTCACACGCCGCACCCACAGGTTCCGGGCAATGTAGCTCAGAGGTATCTGTTTCATTTGATCGCAACCGTGAAGGCGGCGGGCTCAGGCCGGCGCCGGGCCGCTCCCAAGCGGCCTGAGCACCCTCTCGGAGGGTGGACGCGGTACGCCGCGGCCGGGTGTGCCGTTACCCCACATGGCGCAGGCCCTGCACGATGTCGATCCGGCTCATGCGCCAGGCGGGCCAAGCGGCGGCGACCACGCCGACGATCAGTGCGGCGAGCATTTGCTGGCCCATGGTCAGCGCGGTGATCTCGAAGGCGGGCAGGAAGGAGCCGAGCACCTTGGCAATGGCATGCACCGCGGGGAAGGTGACGAGCACGCCCAGCAGGCCGCCGATCAGGCAGATGACCAGGCTTTCGCCGAACAGCAGCTTGACGACAAAACCGGGCGAGAAGCCCAGGGCCTTGAGCGTGGCGTATTCGGCCAGGCGCTCGCGGGCGGTCATGGTCATGGTGTTGGCCATCACCGCCATGATGATGACGACGATGATGTAGCTGACGGCCTGGATCGCGGCGAGGATGGTTTCGCTCATCGAGACGAAGCTGAGCTGGAAGGCGGCTTCGGTTTCGGTGAGGGTTTCGGCCAGCGAGTTCTTGAACTCGGCGTCGACCGCGCGGGCGATGAGCGCGGCGTTCTGCGGCTGGTCGATGCCGAGGATGAAGGCGCCTGTGTTGTCAGCCCGCAGCGGCGCGCGCTTGCGGATGAACTCGTTGATGGTCTCGTAGTGGAACAGCATCTGGCCTTCGTCGGTCTTCTTCTCGGCGCCGTCCCAGATGCCGCGCAGCGTGAAGGTCCAGGTGCCGGGGTAGATGGTGCCGCGCAGGGGAATCTGGTCGCCGATCTTCCAGCCGTAGGTCTCGGCCAGCTTGCGGCCGACGATGGCGCCCTGCCTGTCCTTCAGGAAGGCGATCTTCTCTTCTTCCTTGAGCACGTATTCGGGGTAGAGCTTCAGGTAGGTTTCGGCATGCACCGCGAACTGCGGGAAGAAGTTGCGCTCGCTCTGGTAGATGCCGCCGAACCAGTTGGCCCAGCTGATGGTCGTCACGCCGTCAATGGCCTTCATGCGCTGGGCGTAGCTGATGGGCAGCGAGAAGGTCAGCGAGATGGCGCTGCGCGAGACCAGCCGCGTGCTGGAGCTGGCCTCCACGCCGGCATACCAGGCGCCGATCAGCGTGCGCAGCAGGCCGAACGCGCTGACGGCAACGACCAGGCCGACGATGGTCAGCGCCGTTCGCAGCTTGTGGCGGAAGGCGTTGCGCAACAGGAGCTTGAGCAAGAACATTCAATGCGTCCCACGCGGCATGCCGACGCCCGGCAGGCGATGCGAAGACTCAACCCAGCGGCAGCCGCGGATCCGGCTTTGCCGGGCCGCTGGTTGCGCCCCCTTGAGGGGGAGCGCCGCAGGCGCTCGGGGGTGGGTCATTCAGTCACCTCATCGACCAGCACACCCTTTTCAAGGTGCACCATGCGCTGCGCACGCGCGGCGGCCTTCGGGTCGTGCGTGACCATCACGATGGTCTTGCCGAGGTCGCGCACCAGCGCGTCCATCAGCGCCAGCACTTCGCCGCCTGTCGTGCGGTCCAGGTCACCGGTGGGTTCGTCGGCGACGATCAGCGCGGGGTCGGTCACCAGCGCGCGGGCAATCGCCACGCGCTGCTGCTGGCCGCCGGAGAGTTCGTTGGGGTAGTGGTCGGCGCGGTCGGTCAGGCCGACCATGTCCAGCACCGCGTCCACCCGCTCGCCGCGCTCGCGGGCCGACAGCGAGGTGAGCAGCAGCGGCAGCTCGACGTTCTCGAACGCGGTGAGCACCGGCAGCAGGTTGTAGAACTGGAAGATGAAGCCGACGTTGGCGGCGCGCCAGTCGGCCAGCTCGCCTTCGCTGAGGGTGGCAATGTCCACGCCACCGATTTCGATGGTGCCGCTGCTGGGCTGGTCAATGCCGGCGATCAGGTTCAGCAGCGTGCTCTTGCCCGAGCCCGAAGGGCCCATCAGCGCGACGAATTCGCCGGCCATCACGTCCAGGTGGATGTCCAGCAGCACCGGGATGGCCTGGCCGGCGCGCCGGTAGGCCTTGGACAGCGAGCGGATGCGGATCAGCGGCGCGGCGGCATGGCCTGCGATGTCATGTGACGGGTCGCTCATGGCTTACTTCGTACCCGGCGCCGCGGTGACCAGCTTGACCTTCTGCCCCGCCTGCAGCTTCTCGGGCGGCGAGAGCACCAGCTTGTCACCGGTCTTCAGGCCGCTGGCGCCGCCACTGCCGCCCACCTCGCGCAGCTCGCCGAGCTGGCGGCCGGGCGTGACGGGCACGGCCTCGACCTGATCGCCCTCGCCAATGCGGAAGACGACCTGCTTGCCGTCGCGCTCGGCAATGGCCTTGGGGTTGACCGCCTGCAGCGGCTTTTGCTGCTCGGCGCTGACGGCCTGCGACAGGAAGGTGACCTTGGCGCTCATCTCGGGCAGCACGCGCGGGTCCAGCTGCTCGAAGCGGATCTTGGTCATCACCGTGGCCTTGGCGCGGTCCACCGTGGGCACGATGCGGGCGACGCTGCCGCGGAAGCGGGTGTCGGGAATGGCGTCCAGCGTGATCTCGACCGGCTGGTCCGGCTTGACCTTGGCGACGCTGGATTCGGACACGTCGGCCTCGACCTCCAGCGTGCCCATGTCGGCCATGGTGACCACTGCGGCCGAGGTGCCGGAGGCGTTGGAGAAGGGCGTGATCAGGTCGCCGACGTTGGCGTTCTTGACCAGCACCACGCCGTCGAACGGGGCGCGGATGTCGGTGGAGTCGCGGTTGACCTGCTGCACCTGGACTTGCGCGCGGGC
>NZ_VIDT01000222.1 GCF_006519715.1 Ideonella azotifigens | reverse complement strand
CCAGCCCACGGTGACCTCTGTCGCCGCGGGCGATTCGCGGCTGGTCTTCGTGGCCGAACCGCTGGGCCAGGCGGTGGCGGTGCTGGACCGCTACACCGGCCAGCAGCTCGGCACACTGCCGGCGCCACCGGCCGGCTGGCTGTTGCCGTTTTCGCTGCGCGTGCCGCGCGAAGGCCACGTCGTGGTGCTGGACTCTGGCGGCTTCCCCAGCCCCACCGTGCCGTCCATCGCACGGGTCTACGACTACGACGTGCAGTACGACGAACGCAGCCACCAGCTCACCGCCACGCTGACGCGAACCGTCAGCTTCGAAGGCCTGCCGCTGGTCTTCGCCGAGGACGTGGAGGTCACGTCCAGCGGGCTGTACGTGGTGTCCGAATCCATCATTGGCGCGCTGTGGGTCATCGGGTTGGACGGCACGATCAGCTATGGCGCGTTCCCCGTCACCGGCGTGCCCATTCCCGCGCTCGCGCCCTGCGAGTTCCTGCCGACCACGGTCGGTGGCATCCCGTTTGCCACCGCCGGCAACTTCGGCCCCGGCGTGGTCGGCCTGGCCGAGCGCGGCGGGCAGCTGTATTTCTCCACCACCTGCAACGGCGGCGTCTCGCGCATTCCCATGGCCTCGCTGACCGACGCCACGCGCGATCCGCAGGCCCGTGCCGCTGACATCGTGCCGGTCTCGCCGCGCGCCGCAGGCGTGGCCGCCGAAACCCTGCACGGCCTGGCCTTCAACCCTGCCAAGCCCGGCGAACACTGGCTCTACGCGGTCGACTCGCTGCAGCTGCGCGTGGTCCGCATCAACACCGATAACGGCTCGCGCCAGGTCGTCGTCGGGCCGGACCCGGTGCTGTTCAACTTCCCATCCAAGCTGCAGTTCCTGCCGCCGGTGGGCGGGCGCTCGCCGCTGCTGGTGGCCTCGGACCAGGAGCACCGCCTCCCATCCATCAACGCTGCGATCACCGAGGACCTGACGCAGCCGCCATGGCTGGTCACGCGCATCCACCTGTTCCCTTGATGACCACCCCTCGGCCGGCGGGCGTCGGCTGATCCCCCGGGGGATGGCAGGCCGGCTTGGGGCGGCCCGGCGCTTGCCCCGCGGGAGCCCGCATGGGGAGATCTGTCACACAGCCTGGCGACACTGCCGGGTTGTCGTGTCGCCTGTTGACTGCCCATGAAAGCTCGCCGCTGGCGTGACCTGCTGCTGCAGCAGGAAGACCTGAATTTCCTGCTGACCAACCGCATCCCGCGCAGCGCCGCCACCTGGCTGATGGGCTGGTTCAGCCAGATCGAGTCGCCCTGGCTGGCGCGCCTGTCCATCGCGGTGTGGCGCCAGTTCACCAAGCTGGACCTGGGCGAGGCGAAGGAACAGCAGTTCCGCAGCCTGCATGCCTGTTTCGTGCGCGAGCTGAAGGACGGTGCGCGGCCGGTCGAACAAGACCCCGCCGTGCTCGTCTCGCCCTGCGACGCCATCGTCGGCGCCTGTGGCCGCGTGCAGCAAGGCCAGCTCTGGCAGGCCAAGGGCTTCCCGTACAGCGCGGCCGACCTGTTCGGCAATGCCGCCCGCGCCGTGCCGTTCGCCGAAGGCATCTTCGTCACGCTGCGCCTCACCTCGGCGATGTACCACCACTTCCACGCCCCGCACGACGCGACCATCCATCACGTCACCCACATGGCCGGCGACACCTGGAACGTCAACCCGATCGCGCTCAAGCGCGTGGAGCGCCTGTTCTGCAAGAACGAGCGTGCGGCCGTGCACCTGAAGCTCGCGCAAGGCGGCCACCCCATCGCGATGATCCCGGTCGCCGCCATCCTGGTCGCCAGCCTGCGCCTGCATTTCCTGAACCTCCTGATACCGGCGCGCTACCCGCGCCGCTACAGCGGCCCGGACGAACTGCCCTGCCAGGTACAGGTGAAAAAAGGCGAGGACCTCGGCTGGTTCCAGCACGGCTCGACGGTGATCGTCTTTGCACCGCCGGGGTTTGCGCTGTGCGAGGGGGTGGAGACCGGGGTGCAGGTTCGCATGGGGCAGGGGTTGATGCGCTTGCCGGGGTAGCGGTTCACTTGCTGCGGCATCGCGCGCTTGCGCGGCATTCGAGGGGGGCCATCTGCGGTCAGAATCAGGTCTCGGCATGGCCGGTTCCCTCGACCCTCACGCGCTGCGTAAGCGGCGGATTGCTTCATGACCTCCAAGCGTGCGCTGATCCTCTTCTTCATTGCGGTGGTGGTTTATGGTGCCCTGGGCGGCTACTTCGCCTCCGTCAATGCGCCACTGCCAAAGCCGCTGGAACTCTTGTTCACGATCGGATTGGCGGTGCTGGTGTATGTCTGGTACTACCTGGACGCGGCTGAGCGGCGATATAAGCGCTCGGTCCTGCTGGGCGGGGCGGTGATTGTGCTGTCCGTGGTGGCGGTCCCGTACTACCTCGTTCGCAGCCGGCCGAAGGGCCAGCGCATCAAGGCCCTGCTCGGCTTTGTCGGGTTCTTGGTGTTGGCTGTGATCTTGTTCGTCGGTGCAGGCCTCCCCTTCATGGTTGGCGTTCCATGAGCCAAGCCGCCCCATCCGACAAACTGCCCGACTGGGAGCTGTACCGCGCCTTGCGTGAGCAGTGGACCCACGAGGACAACCTCATCAACCACCGGCTGATGTGGCTGATCCTGTCGCAGGGGCTGCTGTTCACCGCCTACGGCACCTTGTCGACCGCCAAGCTGCACTGGCTGGTGCTGGGCTTCCCGTTTTTCGGCATCGTCGTGGCCGCCGTGATCGGCATCAGCATCTTTGCGGCGCTGACGGCCATCGAGGTCGTCAACACGCGCTTCGAGGCCGCCGGGCTGGACGCGCTGTGCAGCCTCTCGCCAGGGCGCACCAGCGGCAATTACGGCAAGCTGGCCGCGCAGTCCTTGCCCTTTGTCTTCGGCGCGCTGTGGCTGCTGGCCATGGCGGGCGCGTTCGACCACTGAGGCGGCCAGCCGACTTGTTTCCGTTGATCGCCTCTCGGCCCGCTTGCATGAACGCTCGCCATTGCCTCTTTGTGCGCACGGTCGTCGCCTGGACGGTGCTTTGTGCTGCTGCCGTCTTTTCGTTGTGGTGTCTCAATGGCGCCGCGTTCTCTGCATGGATGTCTGGCGGTCCGCCCAATGCTTATCCCCATGGATGGGCGCTGAGGGCGCAAGGTCAACTGGCCTATGCGGGTGCTGCTGCGGCGGCAGGGGTGGGCCTGTTTCGGCTCATTCGGGTGCTGCCGAGGTGGCGCCGTTTTTCCATCGGCTTGCTGATGGCGGCCTTTGTGCTGGCAGTGTGGCCAAGCGCTCACCGTGCGCTGCTACAGGACAAGTGCCTGGACAGCGGCGGGCGCTGGAACCACGATGGCCGGCAATGTGAGCGTTGACGCGCAAGGCGGCCAGGTGAACGACAAGTCAGAGATCCACTGCCTCAAACGGTGCGGTGGCCTATGCACCTTGCCGCTGATCCGGCTGGCAGCAGGGGCTGCGAGACGAACGTCGCGCGTTGCGGGACACTTCGCACCTTGCATGAAGGCAGGGGCAACGGCGGCTCCTTCACCAGGGAGTCCTCATGAACACGCGCGACACGGTGTCCTGCATCGACGGCTTCCTGGCCAGGTACACGCCGGAGATCGAAGCCCAGTTGCGCGACGCGCGCGCCAGGTTGCGCGCCCACTTCCCGCGCGGCTTCGAGCTGGTGTTCGACAACTACAACGCGCTGGTCTTCGGCTTCAGCCCCAGCGAACGCTCGCGCGAGTCCTTCCTCTCCATTGCCGGCTACCCGAAGTGGGTCACGCTGTTTTTCCTCTACGGCACGGCGCTCGATGACCCGCAAGGCCTGCTCGAAGGCAAAGGCAAGCAGGTGCGCGGCATTCGGCTGAAACAGGCGGAAGACCTTGATGCGCCGGCCGTCATGGCACTGATCCGCCAGGCCATCGCCGCCCACGAAAGCGCGCTGCATGCCGCGCCGCCGCTCAGCACCGTTGTCAAGGCGGAGGTCGACAGGCAGCGGCCGAGGCGACCCGCGGCGCCAGCGTGAACTTTTGTCACGCGCACTCGGCACCAGCGCCTATGGTCGTTGCCGAGATCGGTGCTAGTGTTGGCCGGATGGCAACTGTGAACTCCGATGAGCTGGCGTCCGATCTGGACGCGCAGCTGAGTCGCTGGGAGGCCGAGGTTTACCGGTCATTGATGTGGGTCATCCCGGCCTGTGACGAGATCGCGGCGCAGGCCGATGCGCTCGGGCTGGTGCCGCAGGCGATCCGCGCGCGTTTGCTGTCCAGTGACGTTCGCAGCCGCCAGGGCATGGCCGAGGCGGCGCGGGTGGAACAGCTGGCCCTGCATGAAGCCGCACAGGCATGGCCCGCGCTGGCCAGGCATGCCGCCACCTACCTGGTGTCTTCCTGCGACCGCGTCGGCCGCCGGGCCGAAGCGATGCGCTGGGCGGAGGCATCGCTGCGCGGGGCGTCGAGCGATGACCTTTCGGCCTGGCATGCCGAGGCGCTGATGGTCGCGGCGCTGTTCTCGACCAGCCGCGCCGGGGCCGACTACACACTGGTGTACCAGGCCATGGCTGCGGTCCGCGTCGCCGGCTTGCCGGCTCTGGTGTCGGCCACGGCAGCCAACTTTGCCGAGGTCGCCGCCGAGTGTGGCGAGCTGGGCATTGCCAGCCATTTCACCGATGAAGCCGAGGCCATGATGCGGCGGCACCCGGAGGCCGCCGCCGCGCTCAGCTGGGAGTCCGTCGCGCGGGCGCGGCTGGCGCTGTCGGAGCTCGCTGCCGCAGAGCGCGCCTGCAAGGAGTCCCTGTGGCTTGAGAAACAACTGGGCTGCTGTGATGTCAACGGCGATCCCTGGCTGAGCTGCGCCGAGGTGGCGCTGGCGCGCGGCGATGCGGCTGGCGCCCTGGCGATGCTTGAACACCCTCGGCGCCTCGCTCGCGCCAGCTCCGCCTGGACCAATGCGCGCGACCTGGGCGTGCGTGCGCGGGTGATGGCCGGGCTGCAGCGTTGGGAAGAGGCCTACCAATGGATGGTCCGCTATGTGGCGGCATACGAGCAGATCCGGTCTGTGGAGGGCGACCGGGCGGTGGCCGAGTCCAGCCAGGCCGTGGCGGTGGACGAGGCGCGCAGGCAGTCCAGGCACTTCGAGCAACTGGCCATGACGGACCCGCTCACCGGCCTGCCCAACCGCCGCCATGCCGAACACTGGCTGGCCGAGCACGCCGACGTCCCGCTCTGCTTGGCCATTGCCGACCTTGATCATTTCAAGCGCATCAACGACACCTTTTCGCACGCGGCTGGCGACCTGGTGCTTCAGCGCTTCGGTGCGATGTTGAACGAGGTGTTCAACCGGTCCGACAGCGGGCCGGGCACGCCGATGCTCGCGGCGCGGCTCGGTGGCGAGGAGTTCCTGCTGGCCTGGTGCGGCATCCCCTGCGATGCAGCGATGGTGCGCAGCGACGAGATCCGCAAACGGTTGCGCGCCACCTCGTTCGCCGACATTGCCGGCGACCTGCCCGTGACCGCCAGTCTCGGCCTGGCCTTCGGCACCCCGCCGGTCAATCCCAGCGAGCTGCTGCGCACCGCGGACCTGCACCTCTACCAGGCCAAGCATGGCGGCCGCGACCGGACCGTGGGCCCCGTGCAGCGGCAGGACATGGCGGGATGACCCCGCGGCCGCGCCGTCCTTATGCGCTCAGCGATGAAGGAATCGCTTTTTGAGTTGTTGGTGTTTGGGGGCTGGATTTTCAATAATGCGGAAAACGTCTGATCACCCGCTCCTGCTGCTGTGTTTCGCCAGCGGCTCACAAAAATCATGAATTTCCAGCAACTGCGCTCTGTGCGCGAGGCCGTGCGCCGGGGTTTCAACCTGACCGATGTGGCCGAGGCGCTGCACACCTCGCAGCCCGGCATCAGCCGGCAGATCCGCGAGCTGGAAGACGAGCTGGGGGTGGAGATCTTCGTGCGCGCCGGCAAGCGGCTGACCGGGCTGACGCCCGCTGGCGAGCGCGTGCTGCCCTGGGTCGAGCGGCTGCTGCTGGACGCCGAGAACCTGCACCGTGCCGGCGAAGACTTCCGCCTCGGCGAGGTCGGCATGCTGAGCATTGCCGCCACCCACTCGCAGGCCCGCTACGCGCTGCCCGGCGCAGTGCATGACTTCCGCTCGCTGCATCCCAAGGTGCAGCTGCAGATGCACCAGGGCTCGCCGGACCAGATCGCGCAGATGCTGCTGACCGGCCAGGCCGACATCGGCATTGCCTCGCATGTGCTGGCCGACAACCCGGAACTGGTCGCGCTGCCCTGCTACCGCTGGACCCACTCGGTGGTGGTGCCGGTGGGCCATGCGTTGCTGGACCAGCCGCTGACGCTGGAGCGCCTGGCCGAGCACCCGGTCATCACCTACGAAACCGGCCTGACCGGCCGTGGCAGCATCGACGATGCGTTCAGCCGCGCCGGCCTCGCGCCGCGCGTGGTGCTCACCGCGATGGACGCCGACGTGATCAAGACCTACGTCGAGCTGGGCCTGGGCGTGGGCATCATGGCCTCCATCGCCTACGACGAGGCGCGCGACACGCAGCTGCGGGCCATCGAGGCGCGCAGCCTGTTCTCGATCAACACCACCAGCGTGGCGGTGCGCCGCGGTGGCCTGCTGCGCAGCTACGCCTACGACTTCATCCAGACCTTCGCGCCGCATCTGCAGCCCGACGTGGTGCGCCAGGCCCAGGCCGCGCCGGTCGGCACGCCCGAAGCGCCGCTCTGAAATCGGCCGTCCTGATGCTGGCGCTCACGCCGGCAGCGGGTCCAGCCCCTTGGTGCGCTTCAGGAAACCGGCGAACTCATCGAAGTTGGTGACCTGGTTGAAGGCGACGGCGCGGTAGATGTCGCCCGAGAAGAACCAGTCACCGGCCTCGATGTACTTCCAGTTGTGCCGGCGGTAGCGCGGCGAAGCCAGGCTTTGCCGCTTGATGTCGACGATGGCCTGCGCAGTGGCCGGTGCCAGCAAGGGCTTGAGCGTGGCGTTGTACTTGCGCACGCTGGGCAGCATTGCCGTCGGGATGATGCCGATGTCCAGCTTCCACGCCACGCCCTCGAACTCGGTGCTGAGGTCCAGCAGCACCATGTCCTTCAGCGCGAAGCGGGGCGCGTGGTCGACCTGGTTGATGATGTGGATGTCGCGCAGCGCCAGCGCCTCGGACAGCGTCTGCGTCACCGCGCAGGCGGTGGCCACGGTGGGCGGGTCCACCGCGAGGAACACGTCGATCTCCGGCCAGACCATCAGGTCCAGGTCGAAGCTGCCGTGCACATAAGGCTCGCCCAGCGGCCGCAGCCGGGCCACCAGGTCGGATTGCGCCAGCAGTCGCTCGGCCGTTTGCTTCAGTGAGTCCATGGTCTTCAGTTCGACAGCGGCCGGCGCCAGGCCTGGGCCAGGGTTTGCCGTGGGTCGCTCAGCAGCGCCTGGACCAGGTCCAGGAAGCGACGCGGGGCGAGGTGGTCGGGATCGAAGTGGCGGCGGGTCAGGAACGGGCCGCGCAGCACGCCGTCCACCGGCCGCAGCTCCAGCGCAAAGCCGGCACCCATCGCGCGGCCGGCCGCCAGGTTCAGCAGGCGGAACTGGTGGCGCTGCTGCACCTCCTGTGTCGCGGTGCCCACCTGGATCGCGAACCAGCTGCTGGCCAGCGGAATGCGCTGGCGCAGCAGTTCGGGGAACAGCTCGCGCACCACGCGTGCGGCCGGGAAGGCGCCGTGCCGGTAGGCAGCGGTGGCCGCGCCGCGCAGGGCAGTCAGGTTGTCCAGCAGCGAGCGCTGCGGGTCCATGCGCTGGCGCACGATGACCGGGTTCACGAAGCAGCCGATGGTCTCGGCAAAACGTGCCGGCCGGTTGCGCGTGGGCGTGGAGGTCAGCACGTCCAGCTCGCCATTGCCTGCCGCCATGGCCCATTGCATGCAGGCCAGCAGCAGCACATGGGTCGTCA
>NZ_VIDT01000221.1 GCF_006519715.1 Ideonella azotifigens | reverse complement strand
TGGGGCGTGGCGGCAGAGGCGTATCTGGCGATGTACCGCGCAGCACTCGGCCACTGAACCACCTTCCAAGAACCAACACGACCCGACCCATACAGAAAGCGACGGATGCCATGGACCTGACCCAGTTCGAGCACCAGTACGACCACCTGGCCACCGACGTGGCCGCCTTCAAGCGGCTGATTGCCAACAAGCTGATCTACCAGGTCGGCAAGGACCCGATCTCGGCCCGGCCCGAGGACTGGATGCATGCCGCGGCCTACGCGGTGCGCGACCACCTGGTCGGCCGCTGGATGCAGACCACGCGGGCCCAGTACGCGCAGGACGTCAAGCGCGTCTACTACTTCTCGATGGAGTTCCTGATCGGCCGCACCTTCGGCAACGCGGTGCTGGCGCTCGAACTGATGCCCACGCTGCGCCAGGCGCTCAAGGAGTTCGACTGCGACGTGGAGGCGCTGTTCGAGCTGGAGCCCGATGCAGCCCTGGGCAACGGCGGCCTGGGCCGGCTGGCCGCCTGTTTCCTCGACTCCATGGCCACGCTGGGCGTGCCTGGCTTTGGCTACGGCATCCGCTACGACTACGGCATGTTCCGCCAGACCATCCAGGGTGGCCGCCAGGTCGAGGCACCGGACTACTGGCTCACCCATGGCAACCCGTGGGAGTTCCCGCGGCCCGAGGTGGTCTACCGCGTGCGTTTTGGTGGCCGCATCGAAGAAAGCCCCGCGTCCGGCGGCGGCCCTGCGGCCGTGCGCTGGGTGGGCACCGACGACGTGCTGGCCATGGCCTACGACACCATCATCCCCGGCTACGGCACGCCCGCCACCAACACGCTGCGGCTGTGGAGCGCCAAGGCCACCGAAGAGATGGACCTGAAGGCCTTCAACCAGGGCAACTACTTCGGCGCGGTGGAGACCAAGAACCACAGCGAAAACGTCTCGCGCGTCTTGTACCCGGACGACTCCACCGCCGATGGCCGTGAGCTGCGGCTGCGCCAGGAGTATTTCTTCGTCTCGGCCAGCGTGCAGGACCTGGTGCACCGCTACCTGCGCACCCACAGCGGCTTCGAGAAGCTGCCCGACAAGGTCAGCATCCACCTGAACGACACCCACCCGGTGCTGGCCATTCCCGAGCTGATGCGGGTGCTGATCGACGAGCAGCTGCAGCCCTGGGACACGGCCTGGGCGCTGTGCCGGCGCATCTTCAGCTACACCAACCACACGCTGATGCACGAGGCGCTGGAGACCTGGCCGATCGAGCTGTTCGGCCGCGTGCTGCCGCGCCACCTGCGCATCATCTTCGACATCAACGCCCGCTTCCTGCAGGAACTCACCGAGCAGCACGGCGCCGACGCCGCGCTGATGCGCCGGCTGTCGCTGATCGACGAAGGCGGCGAGCGGCGCGTGCGCATGGCCTACTTGGCGGTGGTCACCAGCCACTCGGTCAACGGTGTCTCGGCGCTGCACTCGGAGCTGATGATCCAGTCGATCTTTGCCGACTTCGCCAAGCTCTGGCCGGAACGCTTCAACAACAAGACCAATGGCATCACGCCGCGCCGCTGGCTGGCGCATGCCAACCCCGGCCTGTCGGCCCTGCTGGACGCCCGCATCGGCCGCGGCTGGCGCCGCCACCTGGACCAGCTCGAAGGCCTGAAGGGCGCGCTGGAACTGCCCGGTTTCCTCGGCGCCTTCCGCCGCGTGAAGCGCCAGAACAAGCAACGCCTGGCCGCGCTGGTGCAGCAGCAGATGGGGCTGGCGCTGAACGTGGACGCGCTGTTCGACGTGCAGGTCAAGCGCATCCACGAATACAAGCGCCAGCTGCTCAACGTGCTGCACGTCATCTCCCGCTACCGCCGCATCCTGGCCCAGCCGGACGCGCAGTGGGTGCCCCGCGTGGTCGTCTTCGCCGGCAAGGCGGCCTCGGCGTACCACATGGCCAAGCTGGTGATCCGCCTGATCAACGACGTGGCCGAGGTGGTCAACAACGACCCACGCACCCAGGGCAAGCTGCAGGTGGTGTTCGTGCCGAACTACAGCGTCAGCCTGGCCGAGATCATCATCCCGGCGGCCGACCTGTCCGAGCAGATCTCCACCGCTGGCACCGAGGCTTCGGGCACCGGCAACATGAAGTTTGCGCTGAACGGTGCACTGACCATCGGCACGCTGGACGGCGCCAACGTCGAGATGCGCGAGCACGTCGGCCCCGAGCACATCTTCATCTTCGGCCACACCACGCCCGAGGTCGCGGCCCTGCGTGCCCGCGGCTACCAGCCGCGCGAGTGGGTGGAGAAGGACCCGGAGCTGGCCGCGGTGCTGGAGCTGCTGCGCAGCGGCGTCTTCAGCCCCGGCGAACCCGCGCGCTACCAGGCCATCATCGACACGCTCGTGAACTGGGGCGACCACTACCTGCTGCTGGCGGACTACCGCAGCTACGTCGACATGCAGGACAAGGTCGATGCGCTCTACCGCAACACCGACGAATGGACCCGCCACGCGGTGCTGAACGTCGCCGGCATGGGCCATTTCTCGTCCGACCGCACCATCGCCGAATACGCCCACGACATCTGGCACAGCACCCCCGTGCAGCTGCCTCAACCGCTGCAGGCCTCCGCCAGCCTGCCGGTCGGCCACTTGGTGCCGCAGCAGCGATAGGGGTGCGGGTCCTGCGCCGCGTCAGCGCGACGGAGGACTGAAACCGCCCGACACAGCTTTTTTGTCCCCGCCTCTCAAGTGAGCGGCGGCATTGGTCGATAGCTGGATAAGCCCTGTGAACACGGGGCAATTCCTGAGGACTCGACCGATGAATGCCGTGTTACGCGCCACGCCGCTGTGGACCCTGATGCTGATGCTTGCCGCCTGTGGCGGAGGCGGAGACAGTTCGACTGGCAGCGAAACCGCGGCGGCAACGTCCGGAAGCACCTCGGGCAGCAATGTCGACAGCAGTGCCGGCGGTGCGGTTGCCGCGGCCGAGGGTGTCAGCGAGATTGCTGCGGCGACCGCCGCTGCCCCCACGCTGGCACAGCGCAAGGCCGCGGCGACCAAGGTGGCCGGCAAGGATGCCAGCTGCACCTCGCTGACCCCGTTCTACTGGGAGATCGGCAACGCGACCGGCAAGCAGGCCAGCGGCACTGGCGGCGCCGTCACCAGCACCAACAAGGCGCCGACGGCGACCACCCTGATGCCGGTGGCTTCGGCTTCGAAATGGGTGTTCGCCAGCACGGTGATCGAGCAGACCGCCGGCAGCCTGTCGGCCAATGACGTGGCCCTGCTCAGCATGCGTGGCGGCTACAACAATTTCGACAGCTGCAGCAACACCGGCACCGTGGCCTCCTGCCTGAAGGAGCCGGGCCGCTTCGGCGGCACCAACGGCGACCACATCGCCGCGCAGGACGGCAAGTTCTCCTACGGCGGCGGCCACATGCAGGTGCTGGGCAATGCCCGCGGCCTGGGCCCGGACAACAACAGCCTGCTGGCCAGCGCCTTGCGCTCGCAGCGCGGCATGTCCAACAGCATGAGCTACATCAACCCGCAGCTGGCGGGCGGCCTGGCCACCACGGCCACCGGCTACGCCAGCTTCCTGCGCCAGATCCTGGACGGCAGCTACGCCAGCACCGCGAAGTCGCTGGGCACGCAGGCCACCTGCACCCACACCAACGGCAGCGATTGCACGACGGCCATCTTCAGCCCGATCAACCAGTCCCGCCCCGGTGGCCCGAACGACATCAGCGACGAGCGCTGGCACTACTCGCTGGGCCACTGGGTGGAAGACGACCCCACGGTCGGCGATGGTGCCTTCAGCAGCCCGGGCCGTTTCGGCTTTTATCCGTGGATTGACAAAAGCAAGGCCTGGTACGGTGTGCTTGCACGCACGGACAGCGTGAATGTCAACAGCACGGACCCGAAAAAGGCGCCGTACAACACCTCCATGCAGTGCGGTCGCAAGATCCGCGCAGCCTGGGTCAAGGGCAGCTGAGGAGCTGATCCGGGCCACGGTCTGGCCTGACAAATATGGGCGCCCGATGGCGGCGCCCGCAAGGGTTTGCGGCAGGCCGAACGCCGCAATTTGTCACATTTCTGGTGGCATGGTTGCTGCATGTTTGTCTTGGACAGCTGTAGAGCAGCCAAGCCATCAGGGGGTGTCGTTGGACAGGGCGCCAGGACAAGTTCGAGAGCGCCCAGGCGATGCCGGGTCGGTAGCGAAAAACTCGCACCGGGCCGCATAGAAAGAGATTGATCAATGACGAAGTTGGGACACCAGGCGGGGCATGCCCGTCTGATGGGCGCGCCTGCGCGTGAAATGCGTCAAACCGACGCGGTGCAGCAGGCGACGATGACCGCCAATCATGGCGGCTTGACGGCCAAGCTGATGGCCAGCCGTTTTGGCTGGAATCTGGTGGCATTTGCGACGCTGTCGCTGTTCGCAGTTGCAGCGGCTCACTCGGCCACCGTGGACGAGCGGGCTGCTGCAGCCGGGATCGTGGCCAGCACCGATCCGGCCTGCACCAGCCTCACGGCTTTCTATTGGGAAATTGGCGATGGCGTCGGCCTCAAGGCCAGCGGCCAGGGCGGCAGTGGTGGCAGCCTGAAGACCATCAATGCGACCACCACCATTCCGGTGGCCTCGGCCTCGAAATGGGTCTTCGCCAGCATGGCGGTGGAGCAGGTGCAGGGCCAGGTGAGCGACGTGATGGCCAAGGCCCTCACGATGAGCGCCGGCTACGTCAACTTCAACGCCTGCTCGACCGCCTCCACGGTGGACAGCTGCCTGTCCGAACCGGGTGCTGCCGGTGGCACCAACGGCGACTACACGTCCAACTATGACGGCTATTTCTACTACGGTGGTGGCCACATGCAGGTGCTGGGTGACGCAATGGGCTACGGCCCTGACACCACCGCCGACCTGACCGCTGCAACCAAGCTGCTGCCCAACACCAAGCGCGGCCTGACCTGGGTCAATCCGCAGCTGGCGGGCGGCCTGGGTGTGTCGGTCAACGGCTACACCCAGTTCCTGCGTAACCTGATCAACGGTTCGTACACCTACATGAACCCGGCGCTGGGCTCGCACGCGGTGTGCACCCACACCAACGGTGACGATTGCCCGACGGCCTACTACAGCCCGATCAACAACGGTCGCCCGGGTGGTGTCAACAACATCAGCGACGAGCATTGGCACTACTCGCTGGGCCACTGGGTCGAGGACGACCCGACGGTTGGCGACGGCGCCTTCAGCAGCCCCGGCAAGTTCGGCTTTTATCCCTGGGTGGACGCGGGCAAGCAGTGGTACGGCGTGATCGCCCGCTACGACATGGCCAACGTCTACAACACCGATCCGCAGAAGCAGCCTTACTACACCTCGGTGCAGTGCGGCCGCAAGATGCGCGCGGCCTGGATCGACCCGACCGGCCAGGGGCTGGTGAGCAAGGCGCTCAAGGCGCAAGCCAAGAAGAGCTGACGCCAAGAGGGCCGGGATCGTGGCCGGGGCCTGTCCCGCGCCATACAATCCCGGCCCTGTTTCATTCCTGTTCGAGCGCCACGTGGACCTCAAGCTTCCCATCAAGATCATCGACGAGTTGGCCGAGTCGGTGATTGAATCAACCGGCGTCCTCGACCTGGCCAGCGGCGAGATCCGCGACGTGAAACTCAGCGAGGACAACGATCCGCCGTATGAAGGCTTCCCGGGCGAGGACGAGGACTATGAGTTCACCTCCGGCATGCTGACCAACGGCAAGAAGGAAGTCGAATTCCGCGTCGAGGTCGACGTGGTCGGTCGCAAATACTCGGTCACGCCGTCTGAACTGCTGGAGCTGAAAGGCCGCGCCGCGCGCCTGTTCTCCGCCGCGCCCAGCGCGCCGCCAGCACCGCCTGCGCCCCCGCCCAAGGGCCGCAGGAAGAGCTGACCGAACCCGGCAGCTGCAAGCCCCGCCACCCTGGGCCGCTGCCACGAAACGTCACACCGACGTTCGTACAATTCGCGCATCCCGCCAGGGCGCCATTTGGAACATCCCAATGGCGCCCTTGTCGTCTTCGGACCTTCTTCTTCGACCGTGAGCGCTGCCATGCCAGTCAACCTGCAAGCCCCGAACCCTCTCGACCTGGCGCCGGTGGCCGGCGTCACGCTGGGCATTGCCGAAGCCGGCGTGCGCAAGGCCAATCGCAAGGACCTGGTCGTCGTGCGGCTGGAAGAGGGCGCGGCAGTGGCCGGCGTGTTCACGCAGAACCGCTTCTGCGCCGCGCCGGTGCAGGTCTGCCGCGAGCACCTGGCACAGCTGGCGGAAGGCAGTGCGATCCGCGCCATCGTGGTGAACACCGGCAATGCCAACGCCGGTACCGGCGCCGACGGCCTGGCCCGCGCCCGCCGCACCTGCGCCAGCCTGGCCACGCTGATGGGTGTCGCGCCCGAACAGGTGCTGCCGTTCTCCACCGGCGTGATCATGGAGACGCTGCCGGTCGAGCGCATCGAAGCCGGCCTGCCGGCTGCGCTGGCCGACCTGCAGCCCAGCCACTGGGGCCGCGCCGCCGAAGGCATCATGACCACCGACACGCTGCCCAAGGCCGCGTCGCGCCAGCTCACGATTGGCGGCAAGACCGTCAACGTGACCGGCATCTCCAAGGGCGCCGGCATGATCCGCCCGAACATGGCGACCATGCTGGGCTTTGTCGCCACCGACGCGGTGATCGCGCCCGAGCTGCTGCAGCCGCTGGTCAAGGCCGCGGCTGACCAGTCCTTCAACCGCGTGACCATCGACGGCGACACTTCGACCAACGACTCCTTCCTGCTGATCGCCACCCAGCGCGCCGGCCACGCCGCCATCACCTCGCTGAGCAGCGAGGAAGGGCAGGCGCTGCAGGCAGCGGTGTTCGAAGTCTCGCGCCTGCTGGCCCAGGCCATCGTGCGCGACGGCGAAGGCGCCACCAAGTTCATCGCGGTGCAGGTCGATGGTGGCCGCAATGAGGCCGAGTGCAAGCTCGCTGCCTACGCCATCGCCCATTCACCGCTGGTCAAGACCGCCTTCTTCGCCAGCGACCCCAACCTCGGCCGCATCCTGGCGGCCGTCGGCTACGCCGGCATCGGCGACCTGGACCAGAGCCTGATCGAGATGTTCCTCGACGACGTTCATGTCGTCACCCAGGGTGGCCGCCACACCGCCTACCGCGAGGAAGACGGCCAGCGCGTGATGAAGCAGAGCGAGATCACGGTGCGCGTGGACCTGAAGCGGGGCCTGGCGACCACCACGGTCTGGACCTGCGACCTGTCACACGACTACGTCAGCATCAACGCGGATTACCGCAGCTGATTGAGTCGGGCAGTCGTTGGACTTTTCAAGGTGAAATCGCGGTTTGCCGATTCACCTTGAAATCAGTCACGCTTGAGCTTGGCGCTCAGTAGGCTGCTGTCGCCGGCGTGTCCATCTCGCCGCGGTATTCCACCTTGCCGCGCAGCTTGGCCCGCGGGTGCACGTCCAGCAGGGCGTCGTAGATAGCGTCGCCGAGCAGGGTCGCGGAGCCGGTGATTTCCAGGGTCTTGCGGGCGATCACGGTGCCGCGCACGATGCCTTCGATCAGCACGTGGTCGGCTTCGATCTGCGTGGCTTCGACGACGCCTGTGGGGCCGACGTGCACGGTGCCGCCTTGCTGCAGCTGGATCGGGCCCTTGAGCGTGCCGTCGATGCGCAGTCCCAGGTCCTTCGTGGTGCTGAAGGTGCCTTCGAAGACGGCGCCTTCGGCGATCAGGCTGGAGATCGCGTTCAGCGGTTCCACCGGCACCAGGCGGGGCGTGAAGCTGGCGGTGTTCGGATTCTGGTCTGCGCCGTTCATGGCTCACTCACTTCTGCAAAGGTCGGGGATTCTGGCCACGGGCATTGTGCCCGCGGGGCTGGTAGAGGCTGCGTCCAAACGAAACCTGGGCGACTTGCCAGACGAGCGAAGGTTTGCTCGCTCAAGGCCAGTGCACTCCGTTCTTCCACCACAGCGTGAGCAGCACCGCAGCCGGCACGAAGCCC
>NZ_VIDT01000220.1 GCF_006519715.1 Ideonella azotifigens | reverse complement strand
CCAGCGGGCTCACCTCGACCGGATAGTCGATGATGAAGGTCGGCTGCCCGCGCAGCCTGGGCCGATGCGCCTGCATGCCTGCCACTCGCTGCGTCGCGTGGCGGCCAGGCGTTCGCCTTTCTCTTCCCGACACCGCCTGTTGGCACCACCAATGTTGTCTTCCCTGCACCTCCTGGGCATGCCTTGCCCTGTTTCCGCTCGCCACTCCGCAGCGCTCCGTCCTGCCTGCCTGGCCTTGTGCTGCGCTTTCCAACTCGCCAACGCGCGCGCCGAGGAGGCGGCTGCCGAGGCGCCTCAAACCGTGGAGGTCACCGGCCGCCACTACGACAACGCGGTGGGCAGCAGCGACGCCGCCTCGCAAGGCAGCATCCGCGCCGAGCTGCTGAAGAGCCGGCCAGCACTGCGCCCGGGCGAAGTGCTGGAGTTCGTGCCGGGCTTGATCGTCACCCAGCACTCGGGTGACGGCAAGGCCAACCAGTATTTCCTGCGCGGCTTCAACCTGGACCACGGCACCGACTTCGCGACCAGCGTCGACGGCATGCCGGTCAACATGCCCACGCACGGCCACGGCCAGGGCTACTCGGACCTGAACTTCCTGATCCCCGAACTGGTGGACCACATCGACTACCGCAAGGGCCCGTATTTCGCGACGCATGGCGACTTCGCTTCCGCGGGCGCGGCCGACATTGCCTACAAGACCCGGCTCGACACGCCCTTCGTGCAGCTCACCGCCGGACAGAACGGCTACCGCCGCGCGGTGGGGGCCGTCAGCACGCCACTGAGCGAGGACACCAGCGCCTACGCCGCCGTCGAATGGATGGCCAATGACGGCCCGTGGACCGTGCCCGAGAACCTGCGGCGCAAGAACGCGGTGCTGAAGCTCTCGCAAGGCACGCGCGCGCAGGGCGCCAGCGTCAGCCTGATGGGCTATGACGCGGGCTGGACTTCGACCGACCAGGTGCCGGAAGACCTGATCACCGCCGGGCAGTACAACGACAAGCCGTTCTCGCGCTGGGACTCGCTGGACCCGACGGATGGCGGCAGCACCTCGCGCTACAGCCTGGCCGGCGAATGGCACCGCGTGGGCGACGACAGCGAGACCCATGTCTCGGCCTACGCGATGCGCTATCGCCTGAAGCTGTTCTCCAACTTCACCTACGCGCTGGAACGGCCGGACACTGGCGACCAGTTCTCGCAGCAGGACGCGCGCAGCGTCTTCGGCGCCAAGGCCTCGCAGGCCTGGAACCACATGCTGGGCAGCCTGGAGGCGCGCAGCGAAGTGGGCGCACAAATCCGCTACGACAGCATCCACGTCGGCCTGTTCGACACCGAGGCGCGCCAGGTCATCGGCACCACACGCGAAGACGACGTGAAGGAAACCCTGGCCGGCCTCTACGGCCAGAGCAGCGTGCAGCTTGCGCCATGGCTGCGTGGCATTGCCGGCTTGCGCGTGGACCGCGCCAGCTTCGACGTCGACAGCCGCCTTCAGCCGGCCAACGGCGGCAAGGCCGATGCCACGCAGTGGTCCCCCAAGCTGTCGCTGATCGCCGGCCCGTGGCAAAAGACCGAGCTGTTCTTCAACGCCGGCCGCGGCTTCCACAGCAACGATGCACGCGGCACCACGGCCCACATCGACCCCAAGACCGGCGACGCGGTGGACCCGGTGCCCGGCCTGGTCGCCTCGCGCGGCATGGAGCTGGGCCTGCGCACCGAAGCGCTGCCCGGCCTGCAAAGCTCGCTGGCGCTGTGGCAGCTGCGCTTCGACTCCGAGCTGGTCTACGTGGGTGACGCCGGTGCCACCGAGGCCAGCGACGGCAGCCGCCGCCACGGCATCGAGTTCAACAACCGCTGGACCTCCAACAAGCACTTCCTGCTGGACGCCGACTTCGCGTTCACGCACGCCCGTTTCGACAACGGTGAGCGCATCCCGAATGCGGTCGACAAGGTCGCCTCGGTGGCCGCCACGCTGCAGGACATCGGCCCCTGGTCGGCCAGCCTGCAATGGCGCTACCTGGGCAGCGGCGCGCTGGTGGAAGACAACAGCCAGCGTTCCAACCCGGCATCGACCTTCAACCTGCGCGTCGGCCATGACCTGAAGCGCTACCTCGGTCGCGATTCGGCGCTGACGCTGGACGTCTTCAACCTGTTCGACCGCAAGGTCAACGACATCCAGTATGTCTACGCGTACCAGCTGCCCAACCGCGACGCAACCGAGGGCCGCATCGTGCACCCCGCCGAGCCGCGCAGCTTGCGGGTGAGCTTCCGGACCGCGTTCTGAGCGCGCACTTGGCCACGTCTTGAATTCGGATGGGTGCTGATCTCGACTCCAGGGAAGGGGAAGTCGATGTTTAACGGTCCTGACATCTTGGCTTCCTACATTGCTGGCATGTGCCGTCGCCGCATCGGCGTCGGCGTCTTCTTGATCGAGCCAACGCCAGACCGATGACCTCCTCCCCCTTCCAGCCCACCCGCCGCAGCCTCGTCAAGATGATGGCCGGCATGCCCCTGCTGCCGCTGGGCAGCGCCCTGGCCTCCGCCGGCCTGCTCAGCGCCTGCGGCGACGACGACGACACGCCGTCCGCCAAGCTGACCGGCGTCAGCTTCAGCGCGATGGCCGCGCCTTCGCTGGCCAATGCCGCAGCGATGGCCACCACCACGGTCGGCTCGACGCTGGTCGCCAGCTTCGACAACCAGAGCACCCAGAGCTTCACGCTGGGCTACCAGCCGTTTTTCATCACCGGCACCGCGGTGCCCGACGGCGCCGGCGGCACGCTGGTCGCTGGCGGCTACTACGACATCGACAACCAGCCCATCGTCGACAGCTCGGTGCCCGGCTCGGAGCGCCAGTTCTTCTCCGACTGCCCGGACGGCACTTCGCTGCTGACGGTCAGCGGCGCCAGCGTGGCCGGCGTCAAGGGCAACACCGTGTTCGCCGTGGTGCAGTTCGAATACGCCACCCGCAACCAGGCCCTGGCTTCGATGTACGGCCTGCTGCCGTCACCCATTGCCGTGCTCACGCTGGACCAGGACAAGGACACCGGCAAGCTCAGCCTGGTGAAGTACCACAACGTGGACACCTCGGGCGTCAAGGGCCTGTGGATCACTTGCGGCGCCAGCCTGTCGCCCTGGGGCACGCACCTGTCGTCCGAAGAATACGAGCCGGACGCCTTCGACCAGGGCGCGCTGGGCCAGTCCCTTTCGGTGCTGCACGGCTACAGCCAGAACGTCTTCGGCGACACCACCACTGCCAACCCCTACGACTACGGCCACCTGCCTGAAGTCACGGTGAAGGCGGACGGTACCGGCACGATCCAGAAGCACTACTGCCTGGGCCGCATCTCGCACGAGCTGATCCAGGTCATGCCCGACAACCGCACCGCGCTGATGGGCGACGACGCGACCAACGGCGCGCTGTTCATGTTCGTGGCCGACAAGGAGAAGGACCTCTCGGCAGGCACGCTGTACGTGGCCAAGTACACCAGCGAGCTGAACGCCACCGCCAGCGCCAGCATCAGCTGGATCAAGCTGGGCGCCGCGACCAGCGCGGAAGTGAAGGCCCTGGTGGACGGCGGCATCGTCGCCACCGACATCATGGACTCGCTCACCACCGACCCGGCCGACAGCAGCTACACCCAGGTCGTGCTGAACAAGAAGACGCTGTGGGTGCGCGTGAAGGCCGGCCAGGAGAAGGCCGCGGCCTTCCTGGAAACCCACCGCTACGCCGCGCTGAAGGGCGGCAGCATGGCCTTCACGAAGATGGAAGGCACGACGGTCAACATCCAGGACAAGAAGGCCTACTCCGCGATCTCGGCGATCAAGGACTCAATGGTCACGGGCAAGACCGGCTTCGTCGCCGCGCACAACGTCGTCTTCCCGGCGGCGATCAACTCCGGCGGCGTGCTGGAGCACACGCTGGCGGCAGGCCAGAAGGACAGCGAAGGCAACGCCATCAACAGCGACTGGGTGCCGGCCAGCTCGCAGTTCATCCTGCTCGGCGAAGACCTGGCCACGGCCGATGCGCTCGGCAACCTGGCCAATGCCGACAAGATCGGCAACCCCGACAACCTGAAGTACTCGGAAGCCATGCGCACGCTGTTCATCGGTGAAGACAGCGGCATGCACGTCAACAACTTCCTGTGGGCCTACAACGTCGACACCAAGGCGCTCAGCCGGGTGCTGAGCTGCCCGTCGGGCGCCGAGTCCACGGGCCTGCAGGCCGTCGACGAGATCAACGGCTGGACCTACGTGATGAGCAACTTCCAGCACCCGGGCGACTGGGAGACGCCGCTGCACGACATCGTCAAGCCGACGCTGGACCCGCTGGTGCGCGCCAACTACGACGACCGCTTCGGCGCCGCGGTGGGCTACGTGACCGCGACCAGCACGCAGATCAAGCTGGAGGCCTGACAGCGTCACCTGAAACGAGGCCAAGCTCGCTGCTGCGCGGCGAGCCTGGCCTGCGCATGCACCGTCCGGTCAGCCAGATGCCGGCCCGATGGGGTCCTTCCCTCGCTCGTGTTGGGGAAATCCACAGCGGTAGACTCGCCCGTCAATAACGAGGCAACGCCGTGGACCTGCAAGATCAGAATCAGAAGGAACTGGTGAAGGTGGCGGTTCTGGGTGGTTCGGCGGGCAGCATCGATGCCTTTGGCACGGTGCTGTCCGGCCTGCCGGACCGGCCGGGTTTTGCGCTGCTGGTGGTCAGCCACCTGGACCAGTCGCAGAAAAGCGAGCTCGACGAGATCCTGCGGCGGCGCACCTCGCTGCCGGTCGAGCGGCTCACGCACATGCGCAAGATCGAGCACGACACGGTCTACGTGCTGCCCGAGGGTGCCAACGTCACCGCGCTGGACGGTCACTTCCGGCTCGGCCAGCGGCCGCCAGGCGTGCACCGCCCGATCGACATCAGCCTGGCTTCGCTGGCCCAGGACCCCGACATCGAGGCCGCTGCCGTGATCCTGTCGGGCACCGGGAGCGACGGCGAGGCCGGTGTCATTGACCTGAAGTCGGCCGGCGGTTTTGTGCTGGTGCAGGCCCCAGGCTCGGCCGACTACGACGGCATGCCGACCGCGGCGATCAACACCGGGCTGGTCGACGAGGTGCTGCCGTTGGAGGAGATCGCCGCCCGCCTGGTGCAGCGCTTCGGCAATGCGCCGCCGGCGCCGGGCGACGACTACGACGAGGCGCTGAGCGCCGCGCTGGCCATCGTGCAGGAGCGCACCAGCACCAACCTCGGCTATGTGAAGGACACCAACCTGAAGCGGCGCTTCCTGCGCCGCGTGCTGCTGCAGAAGGACCGCGACGTGGCCGGCTACCTGCAGCACCTGCGCACCGACCCCGGCGAAGCCGCTGCGCTGCAGGACGACATCCTGATTGGCGTGACAGCTTTTTTCCGCGACGCGGAATTTGTCAACGTGCTGCGCCTGACGGTGATCCCCAAGCTGATCGAGTTGCGGCATGACCCGATCCGCATCTGGGTGCCGGCCTGCTCGACCGGAGAGGAGGCCTACACCATCGCGATGCTGCTGCGCGACGCGCTGGACGCCAGCGGCCTGGGCACCAAGGTGCAGATCTTCGGCACCGACATCAACGAGCGTTCGATCGAGACGGCCCGGGCCGGGCTCTACGCCGCCGCCGCCGTCGAAAGCCTGCCTGACACCTACCGCGCCAAGGCGCTGGTGCAGACGGCCGGCGGCTTTGCGATCCGCAAGGACATCCGCTCGATGTGCGTGTTCGCGCGCCACAACGTGATGACGCACGCGCCCTTTCTGGGCATGGACCTGATCAGCTGCCGCAACATGCTGATCTACCTTCGCAAGGAGGCGCAGGAGCATGTGATGAGCGTGCTGCACTACGCGGCGCGGCCGGACGGCTACGTGCTGCTGGGCCGGGCCGAGGCGGCCTCGGTGGACCAGGGCTTCGAGCATGCCGGCGCGCCACACCTGTACCGCAAGCTGGCCGGCAAACGCCCGCGCCGCGCCTGGCCGGTGGAGGCCATGCTGCCCTGGGCCGAGCCCCGGCCGGACGCCAGCGTGCGCGCCAGGAGCCACGCCGAGCAGATCGAGCAGGCCGTCACGCGTTGCGCGCTGGAGCGCTACGTGCCGCCGGGTTTTGTCGTCAACGAGGCGGGTGACGTGGTGCAGTTCCGTGGCGATGTGGCCGAGTTCGTCGCGCCAGCCACCGGCGAGGCGACGCTGTCGCTGTCGCGCCTGTTGCGCGCGGAGCTGAACGTGCCGGTGCGCACCGCCTTGCTGGAAGCCAAGCAGTCGGCCGCACCGGTGCGACGCGAGCGAGTGCCGATCGGCGAACGCAGCTACGCGCTGGAAGCCTTGCCGCTGACGGTGGGTACCGAATCGCGGCACTTTCTCCTGACCCTGCAACTGCAGCCCGACGAGGCCGTCACTGCCGGTGCCAGTCGCGCTGACGGCAACCCGACCCGGGAAAGCGACCTGGAGCGAACGGTGCTGACCTTGTCGGCCGAGCTGGAGTCGGCCCAGGCGCAGCTCAAGACCATGGTGCTGGAGTTCGAATCGGCCAACGAGCAGCTGCGCACTTCGAACGAGGAGATGCTCAGTGCCAACGAGGAAATGCAGAGCGCCAACGAAGAGCTGCAGAGCGCCAAGCAGGAGCTCGAATGCGCGAACCAGGAGCTGCATTCGCTGAACGAGGAAATGAAGGACCGCAACGACCAGCTGGCGGTCGCCAATGACGACCTGAGCAACCTGGTCGAAGGCATTCCGCTGCCCGTCGTGCTGCTGGACCGGCACCTGCGGCTGCGCCACTTCACGCCGCAGGCAGCCACGCTGTTCGGCCTGCCGGCCGATGGCGTGGGCAAGGCCATGCCGACGCTGAACAATCGCTTTGCGGTCAGCGACATCGAGGAGATGGTGAACGCCGCGGTGCGCGGGCTGGCCTCGGTCAAGCACGAGTACCAGGACGCGGCCGGGCACTGGTGGCTGGTCAACGTGCGCGCCTACCGCACCGCGGACGACCGCATCGACGGCGCGGTGATCGCCTTCCAGGATGTCAACGACCTGAAGCAGGCCGTCTCGCAGGCCCAGCTGGCGCGCGGCGAGGCCGAGCATGCGAATGCCGCCAAGGACGATTTCCTGGCCCTGGTCTCGCACGAACTGCGCGCGCCGCTGAACGTCATTTCCGGCTGGGCCGCGGTGCTGGCGCGCTCTCACGCCAGCCGGGGCGACATGCCCGAGGGGCAGGTGCGCGCCGTCGAGACCATCCTGCGCCATTGCAAGGTCCAGGCGCAGCTGATCGACGACCTGCTCGATGCCTCGCGCATCACCTCCGGGCGCTTTGCCATCGAGACGCGGCCGGTCGACCTGGGTGCCTGCATCGCCAGCGTGCTGGAAGGCCTGCAGCCCACCGCGCAGGCCCGCCAGCTGGTGCTGACCGGCAGCGGGCTGCAGGCCGGCCACCTGGTCAATGGCGACGGCCGGCGGCTGCAGCAGATCGTCAACAACGTGGTCGGCAACTCGATCAAGTTCACGCCGGCCGGCGGGCGCATCGAGGTGGTCATGACACGGCTGGACGGCTTGCTGGAGCTGTCCATCTCCGACACCGGCATGGGCGTGTCCGACGAGCTGCTGCCGCGGCTGTTCGACCGCTTCTCCCAGTCCAACATGCACCGCACGCGCGAGTACGGCGGGCTGGGGCTGGGGCTGTCCATCGTCAAGCACCTGACGCTGGCGCACGGTGGTACCGCCACCGCGCTCAGCGACGGGCCGGGCAAAGGGCTGCGCCTGATCCTGCGCTTTCCGGCGCTGGACCTGCCGGCCATGGACCACGCCCCGCAGCCGCAGGCCAGGGCGCTGCTGCCTGCCCAGGACCTGCAGCTGGACATCCTGCTGGTGGACGACGATGACGAGGCGCGCAAGGCCATGCGCGAGCTGCTGCAGCTGATGGGCGCGCGGGTGCAGACGGCGGCCTCGGTGACCGAAGCGCTGCAGCAGCTGGAGCAGCAGCCTTTCGACGCCATCGTCAGCGACCTGGCGATGCCGGGCCGCGATGGCTT
>NZ_VIDT01000022.1 GCF_006519715.1 Ideonella azotifigens | reverse complement strand
CACCAGTTGCCACAGCGTGGTGTGCGCGCCGTCTCTCACGGCCAGCGCGACCCAGCCTGTGCCGGCCAGCTGCCACGCGGACCAGGCGATCGTGACAGCCGCCAAGCCCTGCTTGGCGGAGCGCCGCGAGGCCCCGATCACCAGCAGGCCAAGTGTCGTCAAGCCGACAAATCCAAGCGCCCAGGCCCAGGGCCAGGCCGCGCAAAGGCCGAGCATCGTCCCGCAGCCGGCGCAGCCGATCCACAGCATCAGCGAAACGCCATCGACCTTGACCTGCACGGGCCGCGCACGACCCGCCGCCAGCCAGCGTGACGCTGCCGGAAAAGGTCGCTTGATCCTGGGTCCCCGCGCGATGGCTGCCTGGCTTGCCCGCACATTCCTCCCTGTTCGCCGACACGATGTCGACACGCATGGCGCGCGAGTCTCGATGGGTCGAGATGACAAAGCAAGCGCGTGACGACTTGTGAAGCACTGTTTCAAATCTCTTACGCCGCGTTGCACAAATGCACGGGTTAGGGGGATGCCGACCCCCGTATGTCCCGAATATTGTTCGGCCCAGCGAGCCTTCATGGGTCCGCGATCTCAGGGCCTGTTTCAGGTCGCATGCGGTATTAGCGACGGGCAGATGCCTCCATCCACCACGTGAAAGAGGAACCTTTTATGAAGCTGTTTGCCAACAACTCGCTGCGCCGTTCGCGCGGCCAGGGCATGACCGAGTACATCATCATCGTGGCGCTGATCGCAGTGGCCGCCATCGGTGTGTACAACCTGTTTGGCGCCACGGTGCGGAACCAGACCGCCGGCATGGCCGCCGCCCTGGGCGGCGCCGGCACCGAGTCCCAGGATGCCAACAAGCTCGGTGTGTCTAACGGCCAAGAGTCGACCAACGAAGCCAAGAAGACCAAGGGCCTGGAAAACTTCACCGACGGCGCCACCGTCAAGCCGAAGACCTGATTTGGGTCTGCTGGTGTGCGGGCGTTGCAAGACGCCCGCACCAGCCTCTGTCATCCGGGCTGTTGCAGCCGAACACATGTGAGGGTGTTATGACACCGATACGCTCCGTGGCCGCGCGTGAACGCGGCCAAGGCATGACGGAATACATCATCATCGTCGCACTGATCGCCATCGCGGCGATCGGCGTCTACAACCTGTACGGGCGAACCTTGCGCGATCAGACCGCCGGCATTGCTGCTGCGGTAGGCGGCGACGCGACCGACGCTGTCGACGCCAACAAGTCGGCGGTGAGCACGGGCAAGATGGTCACCACCGAAGCCAAGGCGAAGATCGGGCTTGAGAATTTCACCGACCCCGCGACCACGAAGTAACAGGAACTGTCAGATGGCGTTTTGTTCGCGCCGGCGGCTGTTGGCAGCATCGCTGGCCAGTGCCATCTCGGCACCTCCGGCCTGGGCCGAGCGGGACTACACGGATCATCCGCTGCTGAGCGGCATGCCCGGCTACAGCGTGCGCAGCAAGGACGTCAAATCGTTCGACGCCGTGACGTTGAAGCCTTCCGACATCGTGATCGCCAAAGGTGCGAAGTACGAAGGTCCTTTGGCTTTTGAAGGCAAGGTCACGGCGCTGGTGTATGCCTTCTCGTCAAAGTCGGAGAAGCGCAGCCAGGTCGAGATCTATCGGAACTACGAGGCTGCCATCCAGAAGCTGGGCGGTAAGTTGCTGAGTTCTCCGTACGTTGACGGGAGCTACGGTTGGCATGTTTTCCGAATCGAGCAACCGAATCAGGCGCCTATTGCCGTCCTGCTCAGGATTCCCTATGAGACGCGTTACGAGCTGACCATCATTGAGCCGAAGGCCATGGTGCAGTCGGTGCAGGCCGGCCAATTGGCCAAGGAAATTGCCGACAGCGGCTTTGCCACGCTGTACATCAACTTCGACACCAACCAGGCGGTGCTGAAGGAAGACGGGCAGGCGGCAGTCAAGGAGATTGCCGTGTTGCTGAAGCAGCAGCCGCAGCTGAAGCTGTCGATTGAGGGCCACACCGACAACGTGGGGCAGGCGGCTGACAACAAGAAGCTGTCCCAGGCGCGGGCTGAGGCAGTGCTCAAGGCGGTGGTCGCGCAGGGCATTGACGGCAAGCGCCTGGCCGCAGTCGGCCGGGGGCAGGAGGTCCCGGTGGCGGACAACCGCAACGAGGCGGGTCGCGCCAAGAACCGGCGCGTGGAGTTGGTGAAGAGCTGATGCAGCGCAAGCGGGAGACCTCTTGCGCGGCCGCCAGCGGCAAGTGCAACAAGGTCTGGCCTGCGCGCCAGGCGACGGGAAGGACAAACATGTTCAACAGGCGTCTTGGCATCTCTCCGGTTCGGCGCAGTGCGCGTGGCCAGGCCCTGATCTGGCTGTTGGGCACCATGGTGGCCAGTGCCGCCATCCTGTATGGCGTGTTCAATGTGGCCCAGATCACCGTGGCCAAGCAACGCACGGTCAATGCGGCCGACGCGGGCGCGCTGGCCGGCGCTACTGTGCAGGCGCGCATTCTGAACCTCGCGGCCTACAACAATCGCGCGATGATCGCGAACGAGGCCTTCCTGATCCAGATGCTCAGCATCGAGAGTTGGCTGCAGTACTTCGGCACCACCGCGAACAACTTCGGCACGCTGGCCGACATCATCGGCATCTTCATTCCGCCCATCGAGGCCATCGGCAAGATCCTCGACAAGCTGGCAGACGCGACCGAAGAGGTGCATGACCTGCTGGTCAAGGCCGACGACAAGGCCATCATCCCGTTGATCGAAGGCTCCAAGCTCGCCATCGAAGGCGCGCACAAGGCGGTCATCCTCGCCGGCGGTGCGCTGGCCGAAGACGCGGCCACCAAGATCATCGATGCCAACAAGACCAACTTCGGCACCCACACCGATGTGGGCGTCGAGCTTGACAAGCGGCCGGGGGTGCTCGCGGTCACCATCTCCCAGAATCTCAAGGACTGGAAGAACTTCACGACCCAGTACACCGACAGCAAGCGCAAGGACGCGGCCGATGTGCTGCTGGCCTCGCGTGACCGATTCTCGACGGATCGCCCTGGATTGTGGTACCTCAATCTGGACCTTGGCCTGATGGGGACCGAGAAGAAGGGCGGCTCCAAGCTGTCCAGCGACTTCAACCGCTGGGAGACCGAAGACACGCTGGAGGTCTGGGAGAAGGTGCCTTGCAAGTCCGGCATGTGCAAGGAATACCAGCCCATCGGCTGGGGCCGGTCCAACGCCGACAAGAACGGTTCATCGGGCAATGAATGGGACCCCCACCGCTGGGCCCAGGAGCTGGCGCATGGCGACGCCACCAACCATGGCGGCAACGCGACGAAGTTGATGAACTGGAGCGGCGTGCCCGATGTCTACGACATCAAGGACAAGTCGACCAATGCCAGGGCCACGCTGGGCGTGGACTTCCTGGTCGCCACGCGCAAGTCACGCGCCGCCGTGTTGACCACCCACCAGATGGGCGTGGGCCTGGACAGCACTGCGGTGACCGGCTCCGGCGACATGCTGGAGCGCAACGAGGCCGACCAGTACACCGCGCTGGCCAAGGCGCGCGTGTTCTTCGAGCGGCCGCAACGCAACCTGGCGAACGACAAGACCGCCAACGTCCTGTGGCGCTCCGACAGCGCGAAGGAATATGGCTCGCTGTTCAGCCCTTACTGGCAGGCGCGCCTGGTGGACCTGACCCAGGCCGAGAAGGCCAAGCTGATGATCGCCATGGGCATGCTGCCCGACAAGGTCCTGTACACGCCGGGAGGCCAGAATTGAGCGGTATCCGCACCCTTTTCCGATGCGGATACCGGGCTGGCGTGGCGTTTCTGCTGTGCCTGGCGGCACCGTTGGCTTCGGCCGCCGCGGCTGCCGAAGACAGCCGCACGCCGATCTACATCCATCGCGCGGCCACCGGCAACCTCGAAGGCCTGAAGAACGGCATCGGCCTGACCGTGGAAGCCTGTCGCGCGGCGAAGAATCTGCCGCCGGGCGGGCCGGTCAAGCTGCCCTCCGACGAGTACCTGCGCAAGCTGCAGGTCGTCGAAAGCGAGGAGTATTTCGACAAGGCCAGCCACGCCGGCTACAACACCTATCGCAAGGTTGCGGCGGACCCGGCCAGCGGGTCCTGCGAACTGGCGCTGTTCACCGAGCGCCACGCCTGGGCTGGCCAGGAATGCGGGCAAGCCACGAACGGTGGTTCGGCCTCGATGAAGGAACTGCTGGATTATGAGAATCCGGTCGTGCCCAAGGTCGAGCTGAACACGGTGGCCGCATCGCGCGCAGGCTGCGGCAAGAAGGCCAAGGCCTACGACCTCACCGGCCTGCCCGCCGAGGACGCCGGGGGCGCGCGCTGCGTGTGGGACAGCGACGTGGTGGCCAAGTCCATGCGCGAGGCCGGCCTGACCGCCGAGGGCCACAAGAAGGACAGCCCCGCTGCCGACTATTGCCTCTACGAGCGCCAGCCCATCTACGTTTACAACGGCCACCACGAGCTGGTCGTGCTGAAGGGCTCGGGTTCGACCCAGGGCGATGTGCTGGACGGCCTGCTGGGCGAGACCACGGCCTTCCTCAACGATCGGCTGCTGTCCATGACGGATGGCACACCGATTCCCGCCGAACGTTTCAGTGCTGCAGCGGTGCGCAGCTTCGTGTCACAGCCCGCGAAGACCTCACTGGGGGACCGTCGATGACTCAGTCAAACCAAATGCGCAGCCGCCAGGCCCAACGCGGCCAGTCGATTGCCGAGTTCCTGGTCGCCCTGGCGGTGTTGACGCCGCTGTTCATCGCGGTGAGCTACGCCGGCCGTTATGGCGACCTGGCGATGACGACCACGCAGGCCAGCCGCTATGCCGCCTTCCAACGCGCGCGCGAGCCCAGCGAGGCGCGCCTGTCGACCAGCAAGCTCGAAGACCAGACGCGCACGCGGTTCTTCGCCGAGGGCGACTACCTGAACAAGGGGCGCATCCAGTCCGACGACACCATCGCGATGCTCAGCAAGGACAAAGGCCAGCCCGCGCTGTGGCGCGACCTGGGTGGCACCAGCCTGCTGGCCAATGCCGAAACCGACGTCACTTTCCAATGGGACGATGCCCCGGTGGGCACCGGCGCCGTGACCAAGACCATGGGCGTGATGACGAAGTCGGCTGGCAAGGACTATCCGCCGGGCCGCAAGGCCAGCCTCGAGGTGAAACTGGTCAACAAGTTCAACCTGTCGGAAGACAGCCCGAAGCCGCTGGTGCTGGCTGCGACGACCGCCGCCGCCGGCAATCCGCTGAACAGCGGCGGCAGCTCGTCCACGCGCGACGCCGCCTCCACCATCGTGCCCACCTCCAAGGTACCGAGTGCGCTGACCAAGCTGCTGGAGGTGGCGCTGGCCCTGTTCGAGCCGGATGGCCCGATCATTGGCTGCATCAAGCCCGACGTGGTGCCGGACCATCGCCTGGACGGTGGTGCCGACAACAGCGACGGCCAGTGCAAATGACGCCACCGCAGCTCCGCGGCGGCTGCGTGGCGCTGGCGATGCTGGCAGGGCCGGCCATGGCCGCCACCGACTGGCCCGAGGTGCCTGCGCCGCCGCGTGCAAAGGTCGAATGGGTGGCGCAGGATTCGGTCATCAACGGCCTGCCCAGCCGCATCGAACGCTTCGAAACCGACTTGAGTCCCGGCGAGGTGCTGAGCTTCTATCGTGAGCGATGGAAGAGTGCCAGGGCTGGTGCGCCGCGCGAGACGGCTGCGGGCGGTTGGCAAGGCCTGTCCACCTTGACAGGGGACTTCCAGGTCGCTGTTCAGGTCAAGCCGCGTCAGCCCTCCGGCAGTGAGGGGCTCATCAGTACCGCGCATTTCGGCGATGTGCGGCGCGAGCCGATTCCCTCGCAGCTGCCGCGCTTCTACGACACCCGCATCGCGCAGGTCACCGAGTCGGTCGATGGGCCGACGCGCAGCCAGCTCGTGACGATGGTCAGCAACGAGAGTTTCGAAGTGAACATGAACCGCTGGCGCGGGGAGTGGCAGCGCCGCGGCTGGCAAGCGGCCTTCGACAAGCAGGCCCCCGTCGAGCGCGACGGCGTGAGGACCTGGCTGGCCAGCTTCAACAAGGGCTCGCAGTCGGTGGATGTGGCGCTGAGTTGGCGGCCCAGCGACCGCCGCAGCTACCTCACCGTGAACCTGCTGTCCTCGACCGGAGATTTGCAGCCGTGAACCGCATGCTGAAACTCGTCAAAGGGATCCGCACCCAGCGTGGCCAGGCCCTCGTGGAATACGCCATGGTGGCGGCCGCGTTGGCAGCAGCGCTGTTCTACCTCGATTTCGGCGGCGGCAAGACCGGAGCCCAGTACCTGACGGACATGATCCGGGCCTTCTTCCGCAACCTCACCTACTTCATCTCGCTTCCCTGACCTAGACGGGCTTCGCCATGGCTTTTCAGAAACCCAAGATCAACACCAACTGGCTTTTGCTGGGCATTGCCATCGCGCTGGGCATCGGCGCCGTGGTGGTGAGCAACCACCTGATCAAGCGGCGCATGGCGCAGCTGGAAGAAGAGGCGCACAACGGGCGAAAGACGGAGAGCGTGGTGGTGGCCAAGCGCGACATGGCGCGTGGCGAGTCCATCACGGCCGACGCGATGGCGGTGCGCGAGGTGCCGGTGGAATTCCTGCACGCCGACGCCATCCGGCCCAACCAGTTCGGTGCGCTCGAACGGCAACGCCTGGCAGTGCCGATGAAGCGTGGCGACGTGCTGCTGCCGGTGCACTCCGAAGGCAATGGCGGCCAGGTGTTTTCCGCCACCCTGAAGAAGGGCATGCGGGCGCTGACCTTCGAGGTCGATGCGGTGAACTCCATTTCTGGCATGCTGCGCCCCGGTGATCGCATCGACCTGATCTATTCGGCCAAGCCCGTCGACTCTTCGGCTGGCGCGAAGGAGGACGTGACCGCGCCGCTGCTGTCCAACGTGGCCGTGCTGGCCACCGACCAGCACCTCTCCAAGCGCGATGACGAGAGCGGCAAGGATCGCTCGTTCTCCACCATCACGCTGGAGGTCTCGCCGTTCGACGCGGACCGCATCATCGTGGCCAAGAGCTCTGGCCGCCTGACCGCCGTGCTGCGCCACCCCGAAGACGAGGTGCCGAACGGTACGCGCGCGCTGACCGCCTCCAACATCGGCAGCCACGGCGACGGCAAGACCAGCGTCGGGCCTTCCATTGAATACATCGTGGGCGGTGGCGGCGGGGGCGTGGCGCAACCGCAATTCCAGCTGGAGCGATTTGCGGCGGCCATGCCTTTCCAGGCCGGCAGAGGCGGTGCGGCGCGTGCGGCGGGAGGGGACCCTGCCGGGGCTGCCGCCCAGGGCGTGCATTGAGCGCGCCCCCCATTTCTCCTCCAGCCCTCAACCTCCTGGGAGTTGTCTTGTTGTCGCCCGTCCTGTCATTTTTTGCCCGCGGCGTGCTGCCCCTGGGTTTGCTTGTCCTGCCCATGGCTGCCGCTTGGGCCCAGAGTGGCAGCCCCGCTGCGGCCGTGGTGCCGCGCCCCACCCCACCTGCGGTCACCACCGCTCCCGGCACCCTGATCGAAACCCAGCCGCCACCGGCCACCGGCGCGCGCCTGCCGGCCCGCCCTGTCGCGCCGGCGGTGGTCGAAACCGGCCTCAAGCGGGTGATGGCCGTGGGCGAGGTGCAGACCATCGGCCTGCGTGGCGTCGCACGCATCGCCATCGGCAATGGCGCGCTGGTCAAGGCCACGGTGGTCGATGACCGCGAGATCGTGCTGCTGGCCGAAGGCGCCGGCGAGACGGTCATGCACGTCTGGCTGCGCAACGGTCGGCAGCTCAGCTATGAGCTGCAGGTGATGGTGTCGCGCACCAGCCGTGTGCTGGACGACCTGCAGGCGATGCTGAAAGAGACGCCGGGCATCAACGTGCGTGCGGTCGGCGAGCGCATCGTCATCGAGGGCCGCTATCCCAATGCCGAGGCCGCGGCGCGCATCAAGCTGCTTGGAACCCATTTCCCGCAAGTGCTGAACCTGGTGCCCAACGCGCCGGCGGATGCCGACCCGCTGCAGCTGGAGCGCATGGTGCAGATCGACCTGCGGGTGGTGGAAGTCAAGAAGCGCGCGCTGGACCAACTCGGCATCAAGTGGGCCACCAGCGCCAACGGGCCGACCCTGGCGACCAACGTGCTGGGCTACAGCAACACGCCTTTCCGGCCCGAGGCGGGCTTTGCGCCGGTGACCACCGGGCACCCGATCGCGACCTACCTGGGTCTGGCGACAACGATCACTTCGGCGCTGAACTTCCTGGAGCAGAACGGCGACGCCTGGACGCTTGCCGAGCCGCGCCTGTCCTGTCGCAGCGGCGGTTCGTCGGAATTCCTCGCTGGCGGCGAGATTCCCATCCCCGTGGGTCAGGGCTTCGGCGTGGTTTCGGTGGAGTACAAGAAGTACGGCGTGTCGATCGAATTCAAGCCTGTGGCCGATGGCAGCGGCAACATCGACTCGCACCTGCTGATCGAGGTCAGCCAGCCCGACACCCGCAACTCCAACGGCGGCTTCGTGGCCTTCACGACCAACCGCACCGAGACCCAGGTGGCCCTGAAGACCGGTGAGCCGCTGGTGATCTCGGGCCTGTTGCGGCAGAGCAGCGACAAGTCGTCCGACGCGCTGCCAGGCTTGGGCCGGTTGCCGTTCATCAGCATGCTGTTTGGCGCCAAGGAAGCGCGCACCGAGCAGACCGAGCTGTTTGTCATCGCCACGCCGCGTGTCATCACCCCCGATTCGGCCATGAACAAGACGGCTATCGACCGCGCGGCCGCGCTTGCCACGGACGCGGACCAGAACACCCGCGGCCGCCTGGAGCCGCCGCCCGACGAACCCGCACCTTCGACGACCACAACGCCCATGGGCGGTGGCTCGCGTGGCAATCGCTGAAACCGAGAGATGTCCTGATGCTCACCATTGAAATCGCCGGCGCGTCCGATCCGGCACCGCTGCGCATCCATGCGCCCCGCTGCGTGATTGGCAAGGACCTGGACTGCGAGGTCACGCTGCCGGGCTGGCGCGTCAGTCGCCGGCATGCCGAGGTCTTCGTGTCCAACGACCGGGTCTACGTGCGCGACCTGGACTCGACCTTCGGCACCCAGGTCAACGACCGCAAGCTCGAGCAGGCCCACCCGGTCGGCGACAGCGACGAGATCCGCATCGGTTCTCACTCGCTCAAGGTCATGTGGCACCGGCCGGGCGGCGAGGACTTGTCGGCCGACGCGGTCCAGCCTGCAGCCCCGCGGGTTGCCGCTGGCGTGGCAAAAGCGCCAGCAGCGCCCAAGCCGGCGGCAGCGGTGCCCGAAGCGCCCGCCGGGCCGCCCATCCCGCTGCCTGCCAGCGAGGAGCACTATCGCTTCCGCCGCCTGTTGCACGACCGTCTGCTCGAAGCCTTTGACGTGCGCCGCACCGACACGCACCGCATGGCTGACGATGACCTGCGCGAGCTGACCGAGAAGCTGATCCGCGACCTGATCGCGCGCATGTCCAACGACCTGCCGCCGCACATCGACAGGGTGCAACTGCTCGAGGAGGTGCGCGATGAGGCCATCGGCCTCGGACCGCTGGAGCCCATGCTGGCCGACCCGAGCATCACGGAAATCATGGTCAACCGGGCGGACGAGGTGTTCGTCGAACGGGCGGGCCAGCTGCAGCGCTGGCCAGTGGCGTTCACCAGCGACCGGGCGGTGCAGGGCATCATCGAGCGCATCGTCGCGCCGATCGGCCGGCGCATCGACGAAAGCTCGCCGATGGTGGATGCGCGGCTGAAGGATGGCTCGCGGGTCAATGCGGTGATTCCGCCGCTGGCGTTGAAGGGACCGTCGCTGACGATCCGGAAGTTCTCCAAGCGCAAGCTGGGTGCGGACGACCTGCTGAAGTTCGGTTCGGCCAGCCCGGCCATGATCGAGTTCCTGCGGGTTTGCGTGGAGAAGCGCAAGAACATGCTGATCTCGGGCGGCACCGGCTCCGGCAAGACCACGCTGCTGAACATCATGTCCAACTTCATCCCCAACGATGAACGCATCGTGACCATAGAGGACGCGGCCGAACTGCAACTTCATCACTCCAACATCGTCACGCTGGAAGCGCGTCCGGCCAACATCGAAGGCAAGGGCCAGATCTCGATTCGCGAGCTGGTGAAGAACTCGCTGCGGATGCGGCCGGACCGGGTCGTCGTCGGCGAATGTCGTGGCGGCGAAGCGCTGGACATGCTGCAGGCGATGAACACTGGCCACGATGGCTCACTGACGACGGCCCACGCCAACAGTCCACGCGACATGCTGGCCCGCCTGGAGGTCATGGTGCTGATGGCCGGCATGGACTTGCCGGTCAGCGCGATCCGCGAGCAGGTGGCCTCGGCCATCGACATCATCGTGCAGCAGACCCGCTTTGCCTGCGGCACCCGCAAGGTCACCAGCATCGTCGAAGTGACCGGCGTGGAGAGCGGCAAGATCCAGCTGCAGGAGGTCTTCGCATTCGAGCAGACCGGCATCAACGCCGCGGGCAAGACCCAGGGCCACTTTGTCGGCCGCGGCTTCGTGCCGGAGTTCTACGACGAGCTGGCCCGCATTGGCATTCCACTGGACCTGGACATCTTCCGCGACGGTCTGCCGCCGGCAGACGATGACCGAGGGGGGCGCCGCGCATGACGCTGGACCTCACGCTGATCGGCCTGATGGTGCTGGGCGCCGTCATCGCCACTTTCTGGGTGCTGCGCAATGCGTACCAGGGTTGGCGTGAGCAGTTCACCGAGAACGCACGTGTCTCGCTGGACGACATGTTCCTGTTCGTCGATCCGCGCGCGCTGTTCCATGTCAACGTCGCGATCTTCGTGCTGCTGCCGTTGTTCGTCTGGCTGATCACCGGCACGCTGTTCTTCGCAGTGGTGGCCGCTGTGGTGGGTGCGGTCTTCCCGCGCCTGGCGTGGGTCGTGATGCGCAAGCGGCGGTTGGCCAAGCTGGTGCTGCAGCTGCCCGATTCGCTGACGATGATGGCGGGCTCGCTGCGCGCCGGTGCCAGCCTGCAGCAGTCGCTGGACATGGTGGTCCAGGAGTGTCCGGCACCGATCTCGCAGGAGTTCTCGATGCTGCTGCGCGAGCAGCGCCTGGGCCTGGCGCTGGAAGACTCCTTGCGCGGCATGGCCCAGCGCCTGAACATCGAGGACATCGACCTCTTCGTCTCGGCCATGACCATCGCGAAGGAAGTGGGCGGCAACCTGTCGGAGATCCTCGACCGGCTGGCGACCACCTTGCGTGCCAAGGCGGTGATGGAAGGCAAGATCAAGGCGCTCACCTCGCAGGGCAAGATGCAGGGATTGATCGTGGCCATGCTGCCCATCTTCCTGGCGGGCATCCTCTACGTGATGGACCCGGCCTCGATGATGCCGCTGTTCGTGACCTGGTACGGCTGGGCGGTGATGGCCGGTGTGTTTGTCATGCTGATGCTGGGCGGCTTCTTCATCAAGAAGATCGTCACCATCGACGTCTAGCGCGGAAGGCTGCAGCCATGGACCCGATTCTTGTTTCCCTGCTCGCCGGCACGGCGTTTGCCGTGGCGGCCTATGCCGTGTGGCGGCTCGTGGCCGAACTGGGCGGCGCGGAGACCGTCTACCGCGATCGCCCGCCCAAAGGATTCAGGTACCTGTGGCCGGCTGTCAACATCTTCGCCAACACCTTCGGCTTCTTGCTGCGCGGCGAGCGCGAGGCGGCACTGCTGGCCAAGCTGCGCAAGGCCGGCCAGGAATACGCGTTGACGCCACAGCAGTTCTTCGGTGGCAAGATCGTCGGCCTTCTGGTGGGCGCGGTGGCCGGCATGGCGCTGGCTGGCGACGGCACCTTGCTGCTGGGCGGCGTGCTGGGTGGGCTGTTCGGATACGCCTACCCCAGCATCTGGCTGAGCGACCACACCAAGAAGCGCAATCTGGCCATCCTGAAGGCAATGCCGTTTTTCCTGGACATCGTCACGCTGTCCATCGAGTCGGGTCTGAACCTCACGGGCGCGCTGCAGAAGGCTGTGGACAAATGCAAGCCCGGGCCGCTGATGGTCGAGATCAACCGCGTGCTGCGCGATGTGCGGGCCGGCAAGCCGCGTCTCGAAGCCTTGCGCGACCTGGCCGACCGGATGAGCTACGCGCCCATCTCCAGCCTGGTCAGCGCCCTGGTGCAGGGCGAGCTGATGGGCTCCAGCCTTGGCCCCATCCTGCGCGCGCAGAGCGACCAGCGCCGGACCGAGCGTTTCCAGCGCGCCGAGAAGCTGGCGATGGAAGCGCCGGTGAAGATGTTGGGCCCGCTGATCATGTTCATCTTCCCCTGCACCTTCGCGGTGATCGGGTTTCCGATCGCGATCAAGTTCATGGCCTCGGGCTTGTGACCCTCGCGCCTGCTTCTCACCCAGTTCTCCTGCCATGTCCGCTGCCCTGCTGACCCTCAACATCGACGGCGTGCCCACCCAGCGCGTGATCCGCAATGCCAACACCTGGTGGCGGCGCGCCGTCGGCCTGCTGGCCACCAAGGAACTGCAACATCCTTGCGGTCTGTGGCTGCAGCCCTGCAATGGCGTGCACACCTTTGGCATGCGCTATCCGATCGACGTGCTGTTCCTGCGAGCCGATGGCGTGGTGCTGAAGATCGTGCCGAAGCTCAAGCCCTGGCGCTTCGCGCGCTGTGGCGGCGCTGCCTCCACGCTGGAACTGCGCGCCGGCCTGGCGAGACGACTGGGGCTGAAGCCCGGCATGTCGCTGGACCTGATGGCGTGAACACCCTCAGCCAGCGCTGGCCCGCACTGGTGAGCCGGCATGCTGCGCTGCCGGTGCAGGCGCTGTTCATTACCTGCATCTTCCTGTCGGCCTTCCTGCTGTTCCTGGTCCAGCCCATCATTGCCAAGCAGATCACGCCATGGTTTGGCGGCAGCGCTGCCGTCTGGACCACGGCGCTGATGTTCTTCCAGCTGCTGCTGCTGGCCGGCTACCTCTATTCGGACCTGGCCACCCGCTGGTTGCGCCCGCGCACCCACGCCTGGGTGCACGTGGGCCTGCTGGTGCTGGCCGTGGTGCTGCTGCCCATCGTGCCCGAGACCGCGCTGAAGCCGGACCCCCACAAGGCGCCGATCGGACAGGTGCTGTGGGTGCTGCTGGCCACCGTGGGCCTGCCTTATTTCTGCCTGTCCACAACCGGCCCGCTGCTGCAGGCCTGGTACAGCCGCCTGTTTCCGCGGCAACGGGTCTACCGCCTGTTTGCGCTGTCCAACCTGGCCTCGCTGGCAGCGTTGCTGGCCTATCCATTCGTGATCGAGCCGTTCACCGGCAGCCTGCAGCAAGCGCAGGGCTGGAGCCTGGTCTTCTGCCTGTTTGCGCTGCTGTGTGCCACCAGCGCCTGGGCTGCGGGGCGGCCGAAAGGCCAGGCCGCAGCGGCAAGCGAAATGGCCGGCAGTGGTTGGTCGACGGCCTCGAACCTGGCGCCAACTTGGGCCGACTTCGGGCTGTGGCTGCTGCTTTCCATGATGGGCTCGATGCTGCTGCTGGCCATCACCAGCCACATCACCCAGAACATCGCGCCGGTGCCCTTCCTCTGGCTGCTGCCGTTGTCGCTCTATCTGTTGAGCTTCATCCTGTGCTTCGAGGGCCGTGGCGGGTACCGGCGTGCCTGGTTCACTGCGCCGCTGATCCTGTTGCTCGCCGCGATGGCGTGGTGCACCAACCTGCCACCGCGGCTGGTGGCCATCGGCTGGGCCGTGCCTTTGTATGCGGTGGGGTTTTTTGTCTGCTGCATGTTCTGCCACGGCGAGCTCAGCCTGCGCAAGCCGGGCCCGCAATACCTGACGCGCTTCTACCTCTGCCTGAGCCTGGGTGGGGCGCTGGGTGGCCTGGCGGTGGGTGCGCTGGCGCCTGCGGTGCTGGACAACTACTACGAGCTGCCACTGATGCTGGCGGCCATGTCGGTGTTGATGCTGTGGCTGCTGCGACGCTACCTCACCGCCAACAAGGCCGCATGGGTGGTGCTGGCGCTGGCCGTGGCGAGCGCCCTGCTGACCGCGTCCATGGCGTGGGTCTTCCACCGCCAGCATGCGATGGGCGTCGTGTCCCAGCAGCGCAACTTCTATGCGGCTTCGCAAGTGGTTGAGAGCCGCGGGGGCCAGGGCGAGGCGAAACGGGCATTGTTCAACGGCACCATCCTTCACGGCACCCAGCTGCGCTCGGAACATGGCCAGCGCACGCCGACCACCTACTACGGCACAAGCAGCGGCGTGGCCGAGGTGATGCGCTACACCGCTGGTCGTGTGGGCCGCCATGTGGGGGTGATCGGCCTGGGGGTCGGCACGATGGCCGCCTGGGGGCAGTCTGGCGACGATTTCCGCTTCTACGAGCTGAACCCCCACAGCCAGCAGATCGCCGAACGTGATTTCACCTACCTGAAGAATTCACCGGCGCACCACAGCGTGGTGCTGGGCGATGCACGTCTGATGCTGGAAGCGGAACTGGCCGAAGGCCGGCGCGGCGACTTCGATGTGCTGGTGGTCGATGCCTTTTCCGGGGACTCGATCCCGGTGCACCTGCTCACCCGCGAGGCGCTGGCGATCTACCGCCAGCACCTTCGCCCCGGCGGGATCATCGCCTTCCATGTCTCCAATCTGTACCTGGACCTGGCGCCGGTGGTGTTGCGGCTGGCAGTCGATGCGGGGATGCAAGCGGTGCAGCTGAAGAGCCGGCCCAGCCAGCCGGAAACACCCTCCTACTGGGTGCTGGTGACCCAGGACCAGGCCTTCGTCAGCCAGCCGGCCTTGCTGGCGCGCAAGCTGCCGCTGGCATCGGTTGGCAATTTGGCGCCCTGGACCGACGGCCACAACAACTTGTTCGAGGCGCTGCACTGAACGCCACGCCGCCCTTGTGCCGTGTGCGCGTGTCCTTGAAGCCCGATGGCTCGGCTTGGCTGGCTATCCGGCTGCGATTGAGATGGGCGCGGCCCCTCTCTTGCCTCAATCCCCCATGCGCTGCTGAAACACCAGCCCGGCATGTTCGCGCAGCGCGTGGAACTTGATCTTCGGCCAGTTCTCCTGGATGGCGCGCAGCTCGCCAGCGTATTCGAGCAGCAGCGTCGGCGCGTCGACCGCGTCCAGCGCCAAGCGGTGGCTGTTGCCGTCGACGAAGCGCTTGAGTTCCTTCTCGCCGCCGTCGGCTTCTTCGCAGGTGATCCAGCGGGCCACGTTGTAGCGCGCCGGCATGATGCGGGCCTTGACGCCGTATTCGTGTTCCAGCCTGTGCGCCACGACTTCGAACTGCAGCTGGCCCACGGCCCCCAGCAGCAGCACCGAGCCGAGCATGGGGCGGAAGACCTGGATCGCCCCTTCTTCACCGAGCTGTGTCAGGCCGGCGCGCAGTTGCTTGGTCTTCAGCGGGTCGGCCACTTCGACCGAGCGGAACAGCTCGGGTGCGAAGAAAGGCAGGCCGGTGAACTGCAGGCTTTCGCCTTCGGTCAGCGTGTCGCCGAGCTGCAGCACGCCGTGGTTCGGAATGCCGATGATGTCGCCTGCAAAGGCCTCGTCCAGCAGCTCGCGCTTCTGGCTCATGAAGGTGACCACAGTGTTGGGCCGCAGTTCCTTGCCCGAGCGCACCACTTTGAGCCGCATGCCGCGCTCGAAGCGGCCGGAGGCCACGCGCAGGAAGGCGATGCGGTCGCGGTGGGACGGGTCCATGTTGGCCTGGATCTTGAAGACCACGCCGGTGAACTTGGGCTCTTCCGGGTGCACCGTGCGCTGGATCGCCGGGCGCGGGCCGGGCGACGGGGCCAGGCCGACCAGCGCGTCCAGCACCTCCTGCACGCCGAAGTTGTTGACGGCCGAGCCGAAGAACATCGGCGTCTGCTTGCCAGCCAGGAAGTCTTCCAGCACGAACTCGGGCGCCGCTTCGCGCACCAGCTCGATCTCGCCCTGGGCCTGCTCGTACTGCATGCCAAAGCGATCGGCGTAGGCCGGGTTGTCCAGCCCTTCCAGCACTTCCTCGGTGCCGGCCACGCGGTCTTCGCCGGGGCTGAAGACGCGCATCTGCTGCTTGCGCAGGTCCATCACGCCGTGGAAGAACTTGCCCATGCCGACCGGCCAGGTGAAGGGCACGACCGTCATGCCCAGCTCGCGCTCGATCTCGTCCATCAGCGCCAGCGGGTCCTGCACCTCGCGGTCCATCTTGTTGACGAAGGTCAGGATGGGCGTGTTGCGGGCCCGGCAGACCTGCAGCAGGCGGCGGGTCTGCGGCTCGACGCCGTTGGCCGCGTCGATCACCATCAGCGCCGCGTCCACGGCAGTCAGCACCCGGTAGGTGTCTTCCGAGAAATCCTGGTGGCCGGGGGTGTCCAGCAGGTTGATGGTGCAGTCGCGGTATTCCATCTGCATGACCGAGGAGGCCACCGAGATGCCGCGCTGCTTTTCGATCTCCATCCAGTCGGACGTGGCATGGCGCGAGGCCTTGCGGGCCTTCACCGAGCCGGCGATCTGGATTGCGCCGGAGAACAGCAGCAGCTTTTCCGTCAGCGTGGTCTTGCCCGCGTCAGGGTGGGAAATGATGGCGAAGGTGCGGCGTTGCCGCACCTGTTGGGCGAGTTCAGAGGTCATAGGATGCGGCCCTCGGCCGTCAGTGGGCCCCCAGGGCCCTGGTGCCGGTGAGCAAGCAGCTGGCTGCCACCGGCGCAATGGGATGCAACAGGCCCGCCTCACGGCGAACGCTGTTGCAACGACGTGTGTGGACTGGGGGATTATCGGTCGTCGACCGGCCAGCCCGCGCGTTCAAAGGGATCCGTCACATTGGAGGATTGAGCAGAAATGAAGAACCAGGGCTTCTCGTGCGCCACGCTTGGCGGCGCTTGTGCATTGATTTTCGCCGCAATTGCTGCGCCGGCCCAAGCCGGGCCCTTGATCAATGACGTTCCGGCCTTGCAGCGCGGTTTCGCCAGCCTGCTGGCGGGCCATTACAACGCCAAGGCTTGCGGCGAGATTCCTGATCGGCAGGGCAAGGGCAATCGTCCCGGCAGCGTGACGGTCTCGCCCGCCGGCGTGATCTCGATCGGTTCGCTCAGCCTTTCCATGTTCGATCCGGCGGCGCAGTTCGCGCTGAGCCGCCACTTTGCATCAGCTGGCTTTGGCTACGAGCTCTCTGTTGGCGGTCGCCGGGTGGGCATGACCAACGACAAGCCAGGTGGCGAGACCTTTGTGGACATTGGCCGGACCGAGGACGGCGGGAACGTGTCGGAGGGCCAGATGTGCGCCGACGCCGACATGCGCGGCTCCCGCCTGCTGAGCGCGACCGAGCCGCTGATCGACTTCCTGGCGGCGGTGTACGACACCGGCGGCCAGACCATCACGGGTGACTGCAAGAACCTCGGGCGCAAGCGCGGCGGCAAACGGGAGGGAGGTGAGTCCCGGCAGGCCAGCTACTCGGTGAGTGCCAGCACCGTGACCCTCAACGGCAAGGCGCTGGCGCTCAAGGGAGGCGCGAAGTTGGCGGAAGCCGGCATCGGCAGCCGCTTTGCCGATGGCACGCTCAATGGCGACATCGAGTGGGCCGACGGCGCCAACCTGCACATCGAACGCGCATTTGGCGAAGGCGGGGGCGGCGTGGCCAGCTTCGCGTTTGCCGAGGGTGAGGCGCGCTGGTTCTGCAAACCTGCGCGTTGATCGGAAAAAAGCCCGCGATTGGCACGCGGGCGGCTGATTCACTCTTCCAGCAACGAGCGCAGCATCCAGGCGGATTGCTCATGCACCGTCAGGCGCTGGGTCAGCAGGTCGGCGGTGGGTTCGTCGCCGGCCTTGTCGGCCAACGGGAAGATGCTGCGGGCGGTGCGGGCCACGGCTTCGTGGCCCTGGACCAGGATGCGCACCATTTCCAGCGCCTTGGGCGGCGTGGTCGGCACGTCCGGGATGGAGCTGAGCTCGCTGAACTGGGCGTAGCTGCCGGGGGCGGCGTGGCCCAGCGAGCGCATGCGCTCGGCGACCGGGTCGACCGCATTCCACAGCTCTGTGTACTGCGTCATGAACATGGTGTGCAGCGTGTTGAACATGGGCCCGGTCACGTTCCAGTGGAAGTTGTGCGTGGTCAGGTAGAGCGTGTAGGTGTCTGCCAGCAGCTTGCCCAGGCCGCCGGCAATCGCGGCGCGGTCCTTGTCGCTGATGCCGATGTTGATCGGCGGCGCGCTGGTGTTGGTGGCGAGCACGTCAGTGCTGGTCTTGGTCTTTGTCTTGGCCATGGGAACTCCTTGTTTGGCAGGGGATGGAAGGTGACCGGTGCGTCCAGCTGTGACGCAGGTCAATCATCGGCGGATTCGTCTTCGGTCAGATTGCTGTCTGGCGCGTCATCAGTGTCGGGTTGAACCAGGCCGCGCTCCTGGAGCAGCGCCTGGGCATGCGTGTCGAAGCTGCCGAACTGACGGCTCCAGGTCGTGTCGGTGCGCAGCACGCGGGCCGGCACGCCTGCGGCCACCGAGGTGGCCGGCACGTCATTGGTCACCACGGCACCTGTGCCGACGATGGCGCCTCGACCGATCTGCACATCGGCCATCAGGATCGCTGCGCGGCCGATCCAGACGTGGTCGCCCAGCGCAATGCGGCGCCGGGTGTCATTCATCACGTCACCTGTCTTCAGGTCGATCAGCGGGTGCTGGTCGCCGGCCTGAACCAGGATGTCGGACGAGAACATGCAGTCCTCGCCGACGGTCACATCTGCATGGTCGCAGACGATGCGCGTACGGGTCGAGGTGGTGCCCCGGCCGATGTTCAGGCTGGAAGTGCGCCACATGCGCACGTCGTAGTGACCGGTGACGCCAGGCCCGAAATCGATGCTGTGACGGTCGCCGCCCAGGCTCAATGTCAGGTGGCCTGAGAGCATGGCCAGGCGGATGCGAATGCCATGCAGGGCGCGCTTGCCGCCTTTGTGCAGCAGCGACAGCTGAAATTTCCCGCTCTCTCCAGCCTCCACGGTTTCCGGCGCCAGTTGCAACACGCAGTTGTCCCCGAACTCGCCCTTGCGCTTGACCCAGGGCGGGGTCGCCGCCAGCTTGTACTCCACCAAGATGAACCGTCCTTTGTTGCCGGCAAGTTGCCGCCAGACGGCCGAGGCTACCCGAGCGCTTGCTGGTTTGGCAACCCGCGTCGTCAACGCTTGCGAAGGCTCAGGCGCCGAAAGCAATGCCCCGCTCGCGCAGCGCCCCTCGCACACGCAGCCCGTACTCCGGGTCGGCCAGGTCGAAATGGGTCAGCTGGCGATCGATGATGAAGGCCGGCACGCCGCTCATCGCCGCGGCAATGTTCTCGGCCAGGCGGCGCCGCTGTCCTTCGTCGAACAGCCGGTAGAGCGCGCCGGGCTGGGCGTAGTCGTCGTTGCCTTCGCGGTGGTTGTAGTGGTCGGCATCGCCGCTGAGCGGCAGCGGCGGCTCGCGGTAGGCGGGCGTCTGCTGGGCGCCGCCGAAGGAGTTGGGCTCGTAATACGCATCTTCGCTGCCGGAGCCGTGTTCTCCGTCGTGGGCAAAGAAGTTCATCGAGCCGTCCTGGTGGTAGTGGTGCACCGGGCACTTGGGCGCATTGACCGGCAGGGCTTCGTAGTGCGTGCCCAGGCGGTAGCGATGCGCGTCGGCGTAGCTGAAGATGCGGGCCTGTAACACCTTGTCGGGACTGTGGCCGATGCCGGGCACCACGTTGCTGGGCGAAAACGCGGCCTGCTCGATCTGCGTGAAGTAGTGCTGCGGGTTGCGGTTCAGCGTCAGCGTGCCGACCTCGATCAGCGGGAACTCGGCATGTGGCCAGACCTTGGTCAGGTCGAAGGGGTTGTAGCTCGTCTGCCCGGCCTGCTGCTCGCTCATGACCTGGATGAACAGCGTCCACTGCGGGAACTCGCCCTTGCTGATCGCGCCGTACAGGTCTTCCTGGTAGCTCTCGCGGCTCTGGCCGATGACCTGCGCCGCTTCGGCATTCGTCAGCGTGCGGTGGCCCTGGTGGTTCTTGAAGTGGAACTTGACCCAGTGGCGCTCGCCGGTGGCACTGATGAAGCTGTAGGTGTGCGAGCCGAAGCCGTCCATGAAGCGAGGGCTCACCGGGATGCCGCGGTCGCTCATCAGGATGGTGACCTGGTGCAGGCTCTCGGGCGACAGGCTCCAGAAGTCCCATGCGGCGGTGTTGCTGCGCAGGTGGGTGCGGGGGTGGCGCTTCTGGGTGTGGATGAAGTCGGGGAACTTCAGCGGGTCGCGGATGAAGAAGACCGGCGTGTTGTTGCCCACCAGGTCCCAGTTGCCTTCTTCGGTGTAGAACTTGACCGAGAAGCCGCGCACGTCGCGCTCGGCGTCGGCCGCGCCGAGCTCGCCGGCCACGGTGGAGAAGCGCGTCAGCACGTCGGTCTTCTTGCCGACCGCGCCGAACAGCTTGGCGCGCGTGTAGCGGCTGATGTCATGCGTGACGACAAAGCTGCCGAACGCGCCCCAGCCCTTGGCATGCACCACGCGCTCGGGAATGCGCTCGCGGTTCTGGTGGGCCAGCTTCTCCAGCAGGTGCAGGTCCTGCATCAGCAGCGGGCCGCGCGGGCCGGCGGACAGGCTGTTCTGGTTGTCGGCCACCGGCGCGCCAGCGCTGGTCGTCAGCGTGGTGCCATGCATCACCGGGCAGCCGGCGGCGAGGGAGGATTTCGGATCGGACGATTGGCTCATGGCGGCTTCCGGAAGGTGGGTCAGGAAGCGTTGATCTTAGGAATGAGCTATGAATTCGTCCAACCCAATAGAGCCATGTCGGAGATGGCCTGAAGCGGGGGCAGGGGGTGGGCCTTTTGGCAGTGGCCGGCAGCCAAGTGTTTGCACTGTACTAATTCAAGTAGTACAGTCGAGCCTTGTCTTTGGAGACCACATGAGCCGCCCCCAGCCCTTGATGATCCAGATCGCCACCGGCGACGCCCGTCCCATCGTCAAGCAAATCGTCGATGCGGTGCGCCTGAAGATCGCCACTGGCGAGCTGCTCGCCGGCGCGCAGCTGCCCAGCGTGCGTGGCCTGGCCCAGCAGCTCACCGTCAACCCCAACACCGTCGCCAAGGCCTACGCCGAACTCACGGCCGAAGGCTGGCTGGACGCGCGCCAGGGCCTGGGCCTGTACGTGGCCACGCCGCGCCAGCGCCTGAGCGACGGCGAACGCGAGCGCCGGCTGGACGACGCCATCCAGCGCTTCGTGCATGAAGTGGCCGCGCTGGACTACCCGCCGCAGCATGCGCTGGCCCGGCTGGACGACGCGCTGCGCGTGCTCGCGCCGAAGAAACTGGCCTGAGGTCCACCGCCATGAACGACAGCCTGTTCACGCCTGAGGCGCCGGTGATCCACACCGCCGGCCTGTGCAAGCGCTACGGCCGCAAGCTCGCGCTCGATCACCTGGACCTGCAGATTCCACGCGGCGGCGTGCACGCCATCGTCGGCGCGAACGGCGCCGGCAAGTCCACGCTGTTCCGCGTGCTGCTCGGCTTCCTGCCGCCCAGCGCCGGCAGCGCCACCATCCTCGGCCGAGACAGTGCCCGGCTGCGCCCGCAGGACCGCGCCCGCATCGGCTTTGTCAATGAGGAGCACACGCTGCCCGGCTGGATGGCGGTGGCGGCCGTCACCGCGATGCAGCGCCACCAGTACCCCGGCTGGCGCCAGCCGGTGTTCGACGAGGTGATCGGCCACTACCATGTGCAGCCTGCTCAGAAGGTGAGCCAGCTCTCGCGCGGCGAGCGTGCCGGCTTCAACCTCGCGCTCGCCCTGGCGCAGACGCCCGAGTTGCTGGTGCTGGATGAACCCACACTGGGCCTGGACGTGGTGGCCAAACGCGCCTTCCTCGAATCGCTGCTGTATTCGAACGCGGCCACCGACGGGCGTGGCGCCTGCACCGTCATCTACTGCTCGCACCAGATGGAAGAGATCGAGCGTGTGGCCGACAACCTCATCATCCTGGAGCGCGGCCGGCTCAAGCACATGTCCGCGCCGGACGACTTCCGCGCCCGTGTCACCCACTGGGTGGCCGACATCCCGTTCAAGGCGCCCGACCCGGCCCAGGTGCCCGGCCTGCTGGAGCAGCAGCAGCTCGACGGCCTGCACCACTACCTGGTGCTGGACCAGGACGACAGCTTCGGCCGCTTCCTGCGCGCCAGCGGCGCGCGCAGCGTGCAAAGCATGCCGGTGAGCCTGGACCGTGCCGTCAACAGCTTTCTCGCGCAGCACCATGCTGCGCCCATCGCAGCCTGAGCGCCGCCCCCTTCAGCGCATTTCGAGGACACAGATCATGTGGGACCTGTTCAAGGCCGAGCTGCTGCGTTTTCGCGGCTGGGCGATCGGCATTGCCGGCCTGCACCTGCTGGTGCTGGGCTTCCTGACCCGCGTGGTCGACCTGGGGCAGCAACCCTGGCTGGTGCACCTGGCCTTCGGCATCGCCTACGGCGCGGTCGGGGGTCTGCTGGGCCTGTACCAGATGGGCGTGTACCGCCGCCCCGGCACCTGGC
>NZ_VIDT01000219.1 GCF_006519715.1 Ideonella azotifigens | reverse complement strand
GCCGCTTGCCATCGCACCGCGCGCCGCCAAGCTGCAGGCGCTGGCCGCGCACAGCAGCCAGCTCACGCCCAGGCCTGGCGACGAACTGCCGGTGCTGGGCGAGCAGATCATTGCGCGTGCCGGGCGGCATGCCGAATTCTTCTTCTGCTGAAGGCACGGCATGGCCCCGACCCGCGACGACTTCGAGGCCATGTTCGCCGCCGAAGAAGACCCCTGGCATTTTCGCTCGACCTGGTACGAACACAGGAAGCGCGCGCTGACCATGGCCTGCCTGCCGGCGCCACGCTACCGGTTCGCCTTCGAGCCCGGCTGCGCCAACGGCGAGCTCAGCCGGCTGCTGGCACTGCGCTGCGAACAGCTGTGCTGCAGCGACGGTGTGCCGCGTGCGGTGCAGATCGCCCGCGAACGCCTGGCGGACCAGCCGCATGTGCAGGTCAGCCAGGGCTGGGTGCCGCAGGACTGGCCGGTCGGGCAGTTCGACCTGATCGTGCTCAGCGAATTTGTGTATTACCTGACCCTGCCCGAGTTCCAGCAACTGCTGCAGCGCCTGCGCAGTGGCTTGCTGCCAGGCGGCACCGTGCTGGCCTGCCACTGGCGCCCGCAGATCGATGGCTGCGCGCTGGATGCCGATGGCTTGCACCAGCGCCTGCATGGCGCGCTGGACCTGAGCCGGCTGAGCAGCCTGGTCGAGCCGGACTTCCGCATTGACGTGTGGTGCGGCGACGCGCGCTCCGTCGCCCAGCGCGATCAATTGCGCAGCTCCAGCGCTTGAGCGCCAAGGCGCAACGGGCGTGGGCACACCGTGTGCCCCGGAGTTCAACGGTTTCGCATTTTGGAGCGCAGGGCTGATGGATTTCCGCGAACTTGCATGGCTTGCTGTCGTTCTGACAAACACGTTGCCGGGGGCGTCACAGCCGTGGGCCCGAAGATCGCCCGGCCGTCTCAGGCTGCGCCCTCACAGCAAGTTCCATCATTCCATCCATGCCACGTCAACCGACTTCCCCATCTGAAAGCTTTGTCCAGTCGATCTCCAAGGTGCCGACCGGCATTGCCGGCCTGGACGAGTTGACCCAGGGCGGCCTTCCCGCGGGGCGGCCCACGCTGGTGTGCGGCGCTGCCGGGTCTGGCAAGACCATGCTGGCCGCAGAATTTCTGGTGCGGGGCGCGTCCCAGTTCAGGGAGCCCGGTGTCTTCATGCTGTTTGAAGAAACCGCCGCCGAACTCACCGAGAACATGCGCTCGCTGGGTTTTGACCTTGCGAAGCTGCAGCGCCAGAAGAAGATCGCCATCGACTTCGTGCGCGTGGAGCGCAGCGAGATCGAGGAAACCGGCGAATATGACCTGGAAGGATTGTTCATTCGCCTGGGTCATGCGGTCGACCGCATCGGCGCCAAGCGGGTCGTGCTGGACACCATCGAGGCGCTGTTCGCCGGCGTGTCCAACCACGCCATCCTTCGCGCGGAGTTGCGTCGCCTGTTCCGCTGGCTCAAGGACAGGGGGCTCACGGCCGTCATCACCGGCGAGAGGGGCGAAAGCAGCTTCACGCGCTACGGTCTCGAGGAATACGTGGCCGATTGCGTGATCCTGCTGGACCAGCGCATCGCCAACCAGATCTCGACCCGGCGGCTGCGGGTGGTGAAGTACCGCGGCTCTGCACACGGCACCAACGAATATCCGTTCCTGATCGGCACCAACGGGATCTCCGTGCTGCCGATCACGTCGCTTGCGCTTCTGCACACGGCCTCTCACGAGCGCGTGCCCACGGGCATCCCGGGCCTGGATCAGATGCTCGGCGGGTTGGGCTTCTACCGGGGCAGCAGCGTGCTCATTTCGGGTGCCCCGGGGACCGGAAAGAGCAGCGTTGCCGCCAGCTTTGCCGACGCCGCCTGCGCACGGGGCGAGCGCGCTTTGCTCTTTTCCTACGAAGAGTCCAGGAGCCAGCTGCTGCGCAACATGCAGTCCATCGGGCTGGACCTGCAGCACTGGATCGACAAGGGCCTGCTCCACGTCGAGGCGACCCGGCCCACGCTGCATGGACTGGAACAGCACCTGGTGCACATGTACGACCTGGTCCGCGCATTCAAGCCCGACGTGGTGGCGGTCGACCCGATCAGCAACCTCACCGCGGGCGGCGACGACGCTGGCCTGCAGCTGACCCTGATGCGGCTGATCGACTTCCTCAAGACCTCCAACGCCACGGCAATGTTCACCACCCTGACGCCGGACGGTGGCCCGCAGGCCGTCGCGTCTTCGGAAGTCGGCGTGTCGTCGCTGATGGACAGCTGGCTGCTGCTCACCAACCTCGCTTACAACGGCGAGCGCACCCGCACCTTGCAGGTCCTGAAGTCGCGCGGCATGGCGCACTCGAACCAGGTCCGCGAATTCACGTTCTCCGATGAAGGCGTCGGCCTGGTCGACGTCTACCTGCACGGCGACCAGGTGCTGACCGGCACCGCCCGCATTGCCCACGAAGCACGGTTCCAGGCGGCCACCGACCTGCGGGGCCGCGACCACGCACGCCGCATGCGCGACCTGGCGAACCGCCGCAAGGCGCTGGATGCACAGATCGCGAGCCTGCTGCTGGAAGCCGATGAGCGCGCCGGCGAGGTCGAATTTGCCATCGCCCGCGAGACTTTCGAAGCCGAGGGCATCGCTGCGCGGGTCCGCGACATTGCCCAAGCGCGCGCTGCCCCGCCGCCCAAGGTCACCAAACGCAGCAAGTCGGGTGGGGCCTGAGATGGCAGGCAAGACCGCAGGCGTCAAGACAGTGGCGGTCAAGCGCGCCGGGCCGAAGGTTGCGAAACCGACAGCTGCCGAACCGGCGGCGGCCAAGGCCAAGCTTGCCGGACCGAAAGCCGCGAAGCCGGCAGGCAAGCCCGAGTGGCAGCTGCGGCTTTACGTGGCTGGCAACACCGCCAAGTCCACCGCTGCGCTCGAGAACCTGAAGCGGCTTTGCGAGACCCACCTTGCCGGCCGCTACAGCATCGAAGTGGTGGACCTGCTGGTCAACCCCAGGCTGGCCGCGGGTGACCAGATCCTTGCGGTGCCGACGCTGGTGCGCAAGTTCCCGGAGCCCATCCGCAAGATCATTGGCGACCTGTCGAACGAGGAACGGGTGCTGGTCGGCCTGGATGTCCGGCCCATCGTGGCGAGAGCATGACCCAGCCTTCCGCGCAACAGGGCTCGTCTTCCGAGGCAAGCCTCGCCGAAGATGGCAGGCATGTGTATCGCCTGTACGTGAGTTCGGCGTCGCCGGTGTCTTCGAGGGCCATCGTGAACGCCCGGGTCTTCTTCGATGCCCATCTCCCGGGAAAGCATCGCCTGGAGGTGCTCGACATTGCCTCCCATGTCGAAGCTGCCCGCGGCGACCAGATCGTGGCATCGCCGACCCTCATCCGATTGTTGCCGCTGCCTCGCCGCCAATTCATTGGCGACATGTCCAACACTGAACGGCTTCGGAGCACGCTGGGCCTGAAACCGTTGGATCCTGTCTGACCGCGATGCCATCCTCCATCGACAGCCCGCGCCAGGCGAATGCCTCCACGTCGGACCTGAAGGCGCTCGCAGCGGAAAACGCCGAGCTGAGGATCCGCCTGGGCGAGCTGGAGGACACGATAGGCTCCATCCAGCGTGGCGACGTGGATGCCATCGTGGTCAACGACGACATCTACGTGCTGGAAAGCGCGCACGCGGCCACCAACCGTCTTCGGCAGGACGTGCTGGGCCAGATGGACGACGCGGTCTTCGCATTCGACACCTCGGACCACGTCATCTACATGAATGCCGCGGCAGAGCGCCGCTACGGCGTGCTGGCGGCCGAGGTGCTGGGCCGTGGCCGGCACGAGGTGTTCACCGAGGCTGCGGCGAGTGTCTTGGGCGAGATGGACGCAGGTGCACCAGACAATGGCCGCCAGCGCGTCTCAGCCGTTCACCGGCTGGCCGATGGCGGCAGCATCGAGGTCGAGTCCAGCGTCTCGTCGTTGAAGGATGCGTCGGGCAGCGTCATCGGCACCTTGGCCGTCATGCGCGACGTGTCCGAGCGGCGCCGGGCGGACATGCGCCAGGGCGCCCTGATCCGCCTGAGCGACCGTTTTCGGGAGCTGGATGAAACGGCGGAGCTGGAGTTCGATGCCGCGGAGATCGTCAGCGAAGTCCTGGGGGCCAGCCGTGTGGGCTTCGGCACATGGGACGATGCCGGCGAGATGCTGCAGGTGCGGCGGGACTGGACGGCCCCTGGCGTGCAGTCCTTGGCGGGCGCCGTGCCGCTGCGCGAATACGGCTCTTTCGTCGACTCGCTGAAGAAGGGTGAGGTCATCTGCATCGCCGACGTACGGCAGGACGTGCGCACGGCCATGTCGGCCGGCGTGCTGGAGCGCCTGGGCAGCCGCTCGTTCATGAACGTGCCGTTGATGGAGCAGGGGCGGCTGGTGGCCGTGATGTTCGTCAACCATGCGCAGGTTCGCCAGTGGTCCGCGGAGGAGGTTCACCTGCTCCGCGAGGTGGCCGAAAGGACGCGTGCGGTGATGGAGCGGGCCCGCAATGCAGCGGCGCTGCGGGCGAGCGAACAGCGCCTGCGCGAGGCCAACGAGACGCTGGAAGCCCGCGTGCAGTCCCGAACGCAGGAACTGCAGCGCGCGGAAGACGCGCTGCGCCAGGCCCAGAAGATGGAAGCCGTGGGCCAGCTCACCGGCGGCATTGCCCACGACTTCAACAACCTGCTGGCTTCGATGAGTGCCAGCCTGCAGGTGCTGCAGCGCAAGCTGGCGCAGGGCAAGCTGGACGGCGCGGAGCGCTACATCGGCATTGGCCGGGATTCGGTGCGCAGGGCCGCCGCACTGACCCAGCGCCTGCTGGCCTTTGCGCGCCGCCAGACGCTCGATCCCAAGCCAACCGACGTGAACCGGCTGGTCGCCGGCATGGCGGACCTGATCGCCCGCTCGGTAGGCCCGAACGTGGAGGTCGAAGTGGTGGGCGCGGCGAGTCTCTGGCCGACTCGGGTCGACCCCTCGCAGCTGGAAAACTCGCTGCTCAACCTGTGCATCAATGCCCGCGATGCGATGCAGCCCGACGGTGGCCGGGTAATCATCGAAACCGCCAACAAGTGGCTGGACGAGCGCGCAGCCGAGGAACACGATCTGCCGGTCGGGCAATACGTCGCCCTGTCGGTGACTGACACGGGTTCCGGCATGGCCCCGGCCGTCATCGAGCGCGTGTTCGACCCCTTCTTCACGACCAAGCCCTTGGGGCAGGGCACCGGGCTGGGCCTGTCCATGGTCTACGGCTTCGTGCGGCAATCAGGAGGGCAGGTGCGCATCTATTCGGAGCTGGGCCGCGGCACCACGATGTGCCTGTACCTGCCGCGCCACGTTGGCGCTGCGCAGGACGAGGAGGACGCCAGCGCCGTGGCCGCTGTCGAGACAGGCGACGGCGAGACCATCCTGGTCATCGAAGACGAAGAGAACATCCGCCAGCTCGTCGCCGAGGTGCTTCAGGAGGCCGGATACCACGTGATCTGCCGGGCGGACGGGCCCAGCGGGCTGGCGGCGCTGCAGTCGAACGTCCGGGTCGACCTGCTGGTGACCGACGTTGGCCTTCCCGGCGGGCTCAATGGCCGCCAAGTGGCCGACCAGGCTCGCGTCGATCGGCCGGAACTCAAGGTGCTGTTCATCACCGGCTATGCCGAGAACGCAGCCGTCGGCAACGGGCTTCTGGCGCCTGGCATGTCCGTCATGACCAAGCCCTTCGAGGTGGCGGAGCTGGCGCACAAGGTCCGCCTGATGACCACCGAGTGAATGGCGGCCGTCACCGCGACAGGCACGGTGACGGCCGCCAGCTGACTCAGACCCGCGGCGGGTCGGTTTCCCGTGCAGGATGGCGGTGCAGCGCCAGTGCTGCAATGAAGGCCTTCGCCGCAGCAGCCGCATCGCCACCCGCTTGCTCGATCACGCCGGGGTCCGCGCTGCCATCGGGCAGGTTGCGCGGTATGCCCGCCTGGTCCAGCAGCGCGCTGGCTTCGCCCAGGGCCAGCAGCGTCTTGCCATGCCGGTACTGGTTGACGATGAACTCCTGCGTGTGGCCGAGCTGCGAGAGCGCGCCCACGGCGGCTTCACCGGCCGGCAGCACCACCGCGTCGAACACCACCGGCGGCGAGTTCTCCAGCGTGCCGCGCACGGCCAGCTTGCTGCCGTCCGCCGCGATCACGTTGCCCAGCTTGGGTGCGATCAAGGTGACCGCAGCCTGCTCGGCCTCCAGCGCGCTTTTCACCGCGGCCAGCGCGGCGCCGTCCACGCCGTCGGCCACCAGCATGGCCACCTGGCGCGTGGCAATGCGGCCGTCGCCCGGGAAGGCCTTTTGCGACAGCCTGGCCGATTGCGTGACCTCGGGCTTGGCCGGCGTTTCAAGCGCGCGTGGCAGTGGGGCCGGCACGTCAATGCCCAGGCCTTCCGCCACCGCGGCTGCCAGTTCAGGCGACACGTTGACCAGCGAAGCCACCATGCGCTCGCGGATGGCCGGCACCGTCAGCTTGCTCAGCTCGAAGCGGAAGCCGGCGGCCAGGTGGCGCTGCTCCGGCGGGGTGAGCGAGTCGAAGAACAGGCTGGCCTGGGTGTAGTGGTCGGCAAACTTCTCGGGCTTGCCGCGCACCTTGTCTTCCTGCACTGGCTGCGGGAAGGACACAAAGCCCTTCATCGCGCCAGCCTGGAACGGGCAGCCGCCTGCCAGCGAGTTGGGCTCGTAGGCCACGCGGCCACGGTTCACGGTGCGGCGGTGCATGCCGTCGCGCTGGTTGTTGGCGACAGGCGCCAGCGGCGCGTTGATCGGCAGCTCGTGGAAGTTCGGCCCGCCCAGGCGCGAGATCTGCGTGTCCACGTAGGAGTGGATGCGGCCGGCCAGCAGCGGGTCGTTGCTGAAGTCGATGCCGGGCACCACGTGGGCCACGCAGAAGGCCACCTGCTCGGTTTCGGCGAAGAAGTTGTCCGGGTTGCGGTTCAGCACCATGCGGCCCACCGGGCGCACCGGCACCAGCTCCTCCGGCACGATCTTGGTGGCGTCCAGCACGTCGAAGCTGAACTGTTCGGCCTGCTCCTCGCTGAAGACCTGCAGGCCCAGTTCCCATTCCGGGTACTGGCCGCTCTCGATGGCCTCCCACAGGTCGCGCCGGTGGAAGTCCGGGTCCATGCCGGCGATCTTCAGTGCCTCGTCCCAGACCAGCGAATGCACGCCGAGCTTGGGCGTCCAGTGGAACTTGACGAACTGCGACTGGCCTTGTTCGTTCACCAGCCGGTAGCTGTGCACGCCGAAGCCCTGCATCATGCGGTAGCTGCGCGGAATCGCCCGGTCGCTCATGGCCCACATCAGCACGTGCGTGCTCTCGGGCATCAGCGAGACGAAGTCCCAGAAGGTGTCGTGCGCCGAGGCGGCCTGCGGCATGCCGTGGTGCGGCTCGGGCTTCACCGCGTGGATCAGGTCCGGGAACTTCATCGCGTCCTGGATGAAGAAGACCGGGATGTTGTTGCCCACCAGGTCCCAGTTGCCTTCGTCGGTGTAGAACTTGACCGCGAAGCCGCGGATGTCGCGCGCGGTGTCCACCGAGCCGCGCTCGCCGGCCACGGTGGAGAAGCGCGTGAACAGCGGCGTGATCTTGCCGGCGGCCTGGAAGGGCGCGGCCTTGGTCAGGTCCGGGATCGCCTCGTAGCACTCGAAGAAACCGTGTGCCGCCGAGCCGCGGGCATGCACGATGCGCTCCGGGATGCGCTCATGGTCGAAGTGCGTGATCTTCTCGCGCAGGATGAAGTCTTCCAGCAGTGCCGGGCCGCGCAGGCCGGCCTTCAGCGAGTTCTGGTTGTCGGCAATCGCCACGCCCTGGTTGGTCGTCAGCACCTGGCCGCTGGCGTCGGCGCGCGCGGCTTCCAGGTCGCCTTGCCAGGCGTTGGTGCCAGGGGCATGCGGGCCACGCGTCTTGTCCGAGGCATTGGCTTCGCTCAGCGTGCTGGCCGAGACGACCGGTTGCGCCCCGTCTGCGTGCTGGCCTTCCGGCGGCGAGATGGCGTTCGCGTGGCCGATCTCGCCTGGCTTATTG
>NZ_VIDT01000218.1 GCF_006519715.1 Ideonella azotifigens | reverse complement strand
CCACCCTCGCCTCGCGGCACGCTGCTGTATTGCCACGGTGGCGGGTATTTCTTCTGCGACCTGGTGACCCACCGCCCGACCGCGGCGCAACTGGCCAAGCGCACCGGCATGCGGGTGCTGTCGCTGGACTACCGCATGGCGCCCGAACATGCCTGCCCAGCGGCGGTGGACGACACGCTGGCCTGGTGGCGGCAACTGCTGGCTGAAGGCACCTTGCCCGATGAAACCGTGTTCGCAGGCGACTCGGCTGGGGGTGGGCTGGTGGTGGCCACCCTGCTCGCTGCGCGCCAGCAAGGCCTCGCGCTGCCGGCCGGCTCGCTGCTGTTTTCACCGTGGGCCGACCTGAGTTGCGCGGGCGACAGCATGCGGCTGAATGCACGCTCGGACACGATGTTCGCGCCCGAGGCACTGCCACAGGCCGCGGCCTTCTACCTCGCAGGCCGCTCGGCCGAGGACCCGCTGGCTTCGCCGCTGTTCGGTGACCTGCGCGGGCTGCCACCGATGATGCTGCACGCCAGCAGCAGCGAAGTCCTGCTGTCGGACAGCGAGCGGCTGCACGCCCGTGCGCTGGCCCACGGCGTGGCCAGCGAGCTGCACATCAAGCCCGGCATGCCGCATGTCTGGCCGACCTTCATCACGCTGCCCGAAGCACGCGCAAGCCTGGCGGATTCGGCGGCTTTTGCGCTGCGTGTCACCGGTCTGCAGGCGCAGTCGGCAAACGCAGCCTGACGAGACATCAGCCTCGCAGCAGCGTGCCCAGCGAGGCCAGCAGCATCGTCAGCCCTGACAGCGACAACAAGCTGAGCACGACGCGCCGGAACGCCAGCGGGCTGAGGCCCACGTAGATTCGCGAGCCCAGCAGCGTGGGGATGACCATCGCGGGGGCGATGACCGCAAACTTCGGCAGCATGTCCAGGTGCACCGCACCAGAGACCACCATGGCGACGAAAGCCGCCGCCAACGCGGCCAGGTTGAAGTTCTGCAGCACCGTGCGGCTGACTTCCTTGTCGTAGCCGCGCAGCGTGCACCACAGCGCCGGCGCAACGCCGGTGAAGCCGCCAATGCCGCCCATCACGCCGCCGAGCACGCCCACCAGGCCGTCACCCGCCCGGCCGCCCCAGCGCAACGCGGGAAGACGCGGCGCAAACAGCATGGCCGGGCAGAACACCAGCAGCAGGCTGCCCAGCACCAGCTTGAAATGGGCAGCGTTCAGGTGCGGCAGGATGAGTACGCCAATCGGCACACCGATGGCACCGCCAACCAGGAAAGGCGCAAGCAGCGGCAGGTTCAAGCCGCGGCGGGCGGTGGCGGCCGAGAGCAACTGCCCGGTGAGGCCACCGAACACCGTCATCACCGCGGCCACGTTTGGCGCAATGCCCCAGACCCAGAACGACATCGCTACCATGCCGAACGCGAAGCCGGAAATGCCCTGGACAAAACCGGCAACGGCGGCGCCCAGCGCAAGCAGGAGAATTTCAGGAGACATCGGCGGCGGACGGACTGAAGCGACGAGGCCGATTCTCGGTGCGAATGCGGCGAAAGGCGAACCAAAACGCAAAAACGCCCGCAAACCAAAAGTTTGACGGGCGTCCTGGGTACGGTCATGATGGTGCAAGAAACCTTGCAGCAACTACCATGCGCATATTCGAAAGGAGTGGCGGAGTGGACGGGACTCGAACCCGCGACCCCCGGCGTGACAGGCCGGTATTCTAACCAACTGAACTACCACTCCGCAGTGGTGTTGAATTTCAAGCCATTCTTGCGAACGACTTCAGGCCTCCAACTGCCTGCCAGATTCCACCACAGTTTGCACTGCAGCGCATCTGGTACGCCCTAGGGGATTCGAACCCCTGTAGCCACCGTGAAAGGGTGGTGTCCTAGGCCTCTAGACGAAGGGCGCCGGGATTCAAATTCTGTGGCGGAGTGGACGGGACTCGAACCCGCGACCCCCGGCGTGACAGGCCGGTATTCTAACCAACTGAACTACCACTCCGCAGTGGTCTTGACCTCTTGCTGAACTTCAGAAGATTCTTGCGAACCCTCCCAGGCATCAACTGCCTGCCAGATTCCACCGCAGTTTGCACTGCAGCGCATCTGGTACGCCCTAGGGGATTCGAACCCCTGTAGCCACCGTGAAAGGGTGGTGTCCTAGGCCTCTAGACGAAGGGCGCCAAGACTTTCACTTCATTCTCACCGTTGGCTGGGGTGGTGGAGGTAAGCGGGATCGAACCGCTGACCTCTTGCATGCCATGCAAGCGCTCTCCCAGCTGAGCTATACCCCCAAATTCGCCAACCAACGGCAATCGAATGAAAACGCCTGCAGGACTCTCGTCCAGCAGGCGCTGCTGTTCGATGGCGGAGTGGACGGGACTCGAACCCGCGACCCCCGGCGTGACAGGCCGGTATTCTAACCAACTGAACTACCACTCCGCAGTGGTTTTAACCATTTGCTGAACTTCAAGCTGCTCTTGCGAACAACTCCAGGCATCAACTGCCTGCCAGACCCTGCTTTGGCTTTCACCGAAGTGTATCTGGTACGCCCTAGGGGATTCGAACCCCTGTAGCCACCGTGAAAGGGTGGTGTCCTAGGCCTCTAGACGAAGGGCGCCTTGGATCTTTTTGCTTCAACGGCGCCACCAAGTTTGGTGGAGGTAAGCGGGATCGAACCGCTGACCTCTTGCATGCCATGCAAGCGCTCTCCCAGCTGAGCTATACCCCCATCTCTGCACCTTCTTCAAGCAAGCAGGGCCTTCGCCCCATCACCTGAATTCAGCCGCTTTGATCGGTTACGCCGTTCAAGCAAGACCAAGAGTATATAGCGAAATTCAAGCGTTTCGCAAGCGCTCGACGACAACTTGGCGATCGAACAGCGAAAGGACCGCGTCGACCGACGGCGTCTGGGCCCGGCCGCAGACCAGCACCCGCACCGGGATCGCCAACTGCGGCATCTTCAGGCCCTGCTCGCCAATGGTCTCCTTGATCGCCTGCTGGATGCTCGCCTTGTCCCACTCGGCCAGCGCCTGCAGGCGCGTGGCGAGCGCGGCCAGGGCCGGCCGCACTGCGTCGGTCACATGTTGCGCCAGCTCGGCCTCGGCCGGCTGCACCGGCGCGAAGTACATCGCCAGCCAGTCGGCCAGCTCGACCGTGGTGCTGCAACGGTCCTTGAACAGCGCGCACATCGCCGCGGTCACGCCATGCTGGCTGCCAGGGCTGGACTCCAGCACCGCAATGCCGCGGCGGCGCAGTTGTGCCGCCGCCATCTCGGCCAGGCGCAGGTCGTCGGTCTGCTTGATGTACTGGGCATTGACCCATGCCAGCTTGGCCGGGTCCCACTGCGCCGGGCTCCTGGACAGGTGCTGCCCGTCGAACCATTCCACCAGTTGCTCGCGGCTGAACAGCTCGTCGTCGCCGTGGCTCCAGCCCAGGCGGGCCAGGTAGTTCAGCATCGCCTCGGGCAGGTAGCCGTTTTCCTCGTAGGCCGTGACGCTGACCGCGCCGCGGCGCTTGGACAGCTTCAGGCCGTCGTCGCCCAGGATCACCGGCACATGGCCGAACTGCGGCAGCGGCGCGCCCAGCGCGTTGAAGATGTTGATCTGCCAGGGCGTGTTGTTGACGTGCTCGTCGCCGCGGAAGACATGGGTGATGCCCATGTCCCAGTCATCGACCACGACCGCGAAGTTGTAGGTCGGCACGCCCGGCGTGCCGGGCGGCGCGTCATCGGCCGGCGGGCGCTGGATGATGAGGTCGTCGATCTCGCGGTTGGCGATGGTGATCTGGCCTTTGACCAGGTCGTGCCAGCTGACCTCGCCATCCTGCGGATTGGCAAAGCGCACCACCGGCTTCACGCCGGCCGGCACCTCGGGCAGCGTCTTGCCCGGCGCCGGGCGCCAGCGGCCGTCGTAGCCGGTCTTCTCGCCGCGGGCCTTCTGGGCTTCGCGCAGCGCGTCCAGCTCTTCGGGCGTGCTGTAGCAGTGGTAGGCGGTGCCGGCAGCCAGCATCTGCTCGATCACCGACTGGTAGCGCGCCAGGCGCTGCATCTGGTAGATCGGGCCTTCGTCGTAGCCCAGGCCCAGCCAGTCCATCGAGGCGATGATCTGCTCGACCGAGGCCTGGGTGGAGCGGGCCACGTCGGTGTCTTCGATGCGCAGCACGAAGTCGCCATCGAAGTGGCGGGCGTAGGCCCAGGAAAACAGCGCGGTGCGCGCCGTGCCCAGGTGCAGGAAGCCGGTGGGCGACGGCGCGATGCGCGTGCGCACCCGCTTGGATGGTTGTGCTTGGCTCATCAGTGGTTCAGCGTGGACAGGCCACGCAGCAGATCGTCGGTGATGTCGTCGGGGTGTTCCAGGCCCACGGCCAGCCGGATCAGGCCCTGGCCGATGCCGGCAGCCTGGCGCTGGGCCTCGCTGAGCCGGCCGTGCGAGGTCGTCGCTGGATGGGTGATGATGGACTTGGTGTCGCCGAGATTCGTGGCGATGCTGAGCACGCGGGTGCTGTCGATCACATGGAAGACCGCGGCCTTGGCAGCTTCAGGCGTGTCAGCCCGCAGCTCGAATGACACCACGGCCCCCCCCTGCCCGTCCTTGTGCTGGCGCATCGCCAACTCGTGCTGCGGATGCGAGGCCAGGCCGGGATAGAACACGCGCGCCACCTCGGGCCGGCTCTCCAGCCACCGGGCGACCTTCAGCGCGTTTTCGCTGTGGGCCTTCATGCGGATGCCCAGCGTCTCCAGCCCCTTCAGCACCACCCAGGCATTGAAGGGCGACAGCGTCATGCCGGCGGTGCGCATGACCGGGCCGAAGACATCCTTGATCAGCTTTTCCGAACCGCACAAGGAACCGGCCATCACGCGGCCCTGGCCATCCAGGTACTTGGTGCCGGAGTGCATCACCACGTCGGCCCCCAGCCTGGCGGGCTGCTGGATGGCCGGCGAGCAGAAGCTGTTGTCGACGGCCAGCAGCGCGCCAGCGCCATGCGCCAGCTCGGCCAGCGCGGCAACGTCGCAGACCTCGGTCAGCGGGTTGGTCGGCGTCTCGGCAAAGAACAGCTTGGTCGTCGGCTTGATCGCCGCGCGCCATTCGGCAAGGTCGGTCTGCGAGACAAAGCTGGTCTCCACGCCGAACTTGCCGAATTCCTTGGCGAACAGGTTGATCGTCGAGCCGAACACCGAACGCGAGCAGACCACATGGTCGCCCGCCTTCAGCAGGCCCATGATCAGCAGCAGGATCGCGCTCATGCCCGTTGACGTGGCCACCGCGGCTTCGGTGCCTTCCATCGCTGCGAGGCGGGCCTCGAAGCTGCGCACCGTGGGGTTGCTGGTGCGGGAGTAGGTGAAGTCTTCGGAGGCGGCGAAGCGGCGGGCCGAGGTTTCGGCGTCCGGCTGCAGGTAGCCGCTGGTCAGGAACAAGGCCTCGGAATTTTCACCGTGCTGGCTGGGTGCCAGCGCGGCGCGCACGGCCAGCGTCTCGGTGCGCAAGCCCTCGGGCAAGCTGGCGCGCGCGATGCGGCGCTCCTCGTCGCTGACGCGAGGTTGTTCGCTGTTCGGCTTGTCCCCGCTCATCAGCCCGCCTCGCTGCCGCTTTGCAGCGCCAGGCGGCTGCGGTCTGCCATCTCTTCTTCGTCGCCGCCCTGCGCGGCGCGCTGGGCCTTCATGGTCTCGAAGTCCTTCACCGACACGTCGCCGGTGATGTAGTGGCCATCGAAGCACGAAGCCTCGAAGCTGCGCAGCGCCGGGTTCAGCGCGCCAACCACGCGCTTCATCGCGTCCACGTCCTGGTAGATCAGCGCATCGGCGCCGATGAACTGGCGGATTTCCTCGATGCTGCGGTTGTGCGCGATCAGTTCTTCCTTGGTCGGCATGTCGATGCCGTACACGTTCGGATAACGCACCGGCGGCGCAGCCGAGGCCATGTAGACCTTGTTCGCGCCCGCCTCACGCGCCATCTGCACGATTTCCTTGCTGGTGGTGCCGCGCACGATGGAGTCGTCCACCAGCAGCACGTTGCGGCCCTTGAACTCGACGCCGATGGCATTGAGCTTCTGGCGCACGCTCTTCTTGCGCACGCCCTGCCCCGGCATGATGAAGGTGCGGCCGACGTAGCGGTTCTTCACGAAACCTTCGCGGTAGGGCTTGCCGATCTTCTGCGCCAGCTGCATCGCGCTCGGGCGGCTGGATTCAGGGATGGGAATCACCACGTCGATCTCGCTGGGCGGCATGGTCGAGATCAGGCGCTGGGCCAGCGTTTCGCCCATGTTCAGGCGCGCCTGGTAGACCGAGATGCCGTCGATCACCGAGTCCGGCCGGGCCAGGTAGACGTACTCGAACATGCACGGATTGAGCGTGGCGGACGGCGCGCACTGTTCGCTGTGGATGCGGCCTTCGGTGTCGATGAAGATCGCTTCACCGGGCGCCACGTCGCGCTGGAACTTGTGGCCGGTGCCTTCCAGCGCAACCGATTCGCTGGCCACCATCACGCCCGCCGTCTCTTCGCCTTCGGCCGTGCCGAAGCACAGCGGGCGAATGCCGTACGGGTCACGGAAAGCGAGCAGTCCGTAGCCGGCAATCAGCGCGACAACAGCGTAGGAACCCTTGATGCGGCCATGCACGGCGCGCACGGCCTTGAACACCTCTTCCGGCGACAGCGGCAGGTTGCGCGCGGCAACTTCCAGCTCATGCGCCAGGATGTTGATCAGCACCTCGGTGTCGCTCTCGGTGTTGATGTGGCGCCGGTCGATCGCGAACAGTTCCTTCTTCAGGTCGTGCGCGTTGGTCAGGTTGCCGTTGTGCACCAGCACGATGCCGAAGGGCGCATTCACGTAGAAGGGCTGCGCCTCTTCTTCGCTGTAGGCATTGCCGGCCGTCGGGTAGCGCACCTGGCCCAGGCCCACGGTGCCGGGCAGCGCGCGCATGTTGCGGGTGCGGAAGACGTCGCGCACCATGCCGCGGGCCTTGTGCATGAAGCACTTCGTGCCTTGCATGGTGACGATGCCAGCTGCATCCTGGCCGCGGTGCTGCAGCAGCAGCAGCGCGTCATAGATGAGTTGGTTGACCGGCTGTTTGGAAATCACGCCGACGATGCCGCACATGGGAGGGGTCCGTTCTCGAAAGGTCGAAAAGATCGAAAGAAGTCGAAATTGTCTGTCACCGGGTAAACCCGGCATCTGGAGGCGGCTACTGCGGGATCAAGCGCCACGCACCGGAATGCTGGCACTGAAGCGCTCCGGCAGCCAAGGACGCAATTCATGCTGCAGGCTGGCCAGCCAACGGGCGCCCTGTGAAGCCTGCCACCAATCGGCCCGCGCCAGCGGCGTCCAGCTGACCACCGTGGCCAGCACCAGCAGCAGCAAAAGCCCACGCGCCACCCCAAAAACACCGCCCAGCAACCGGTCCAGCCCGCTCAGCGGCGTGGCCGCCACCAGCGCCCGCACCAGCCTGGCCGCCAGGCCGCAGGCCAGCAAGGTCACCGCAAAAGCCACCACAAAACCCACGCCGGTGCGCAACGCCGAGCCCGGCTGGCCAATGTTCAGCCACTGCCCGACCAGCGGACCGCCATGCAGTCCGACGATCCACGCCAGCACCCAGCCGCCCAGCGACATCACCTCGAACACCAGCCCGCGCCAAAGCCCGAGCAGCACCGAGATCAGCAGCAGGCCCAGCAGTCCCCAGTCCAGCACGGACACGCCGCCCAGGTCCGCCGCCAGCACACCAGTGTTCAAAGCGTCAGCACCGCGGCTGGCAGGCCGCTGGCCTTGATGCGCGCCGCTGCCTTGTCGGCCTCGGCCTTGGTGGCGTACGGACCGACCCGCACACGGATGCGCCGACCGGTGGCCGATTCGATCACCTGGGTGTAGGTCTTCAAGCCCAGGCCTTCGACCTTGCCACGCGCCTCGCGGGCGCTGCCGGCTTCGGCAAAAGCGCCGATCTGCACGACAAAGCGGCCATCATCGGCCACGGTGGACTTGCCAGCCAGGATCTGCTCGGGCGTTGGCTTCTCGGCCGCCGGTTTTTCGGCTGGCTTGACCGCCACCGGCTTGGGCTCCGGCGGTTTTTCGGCCACGCGCTCCGCGGGTTTCTCGGCCGGCTTTGAAGCAGGCTTGGC
>NZ_VIDT01000217.1 GCF_006519715.1 Ideonella azotifigens | reverse complement strand
CCACCAGGCGAGGCCGCGCAGGCGCATCAGTTGCTCGCGGACGCTTGTTCAGGCGCCGGTGTTCAGGGCGTTCAGCCCTGGATGAACTGCATCTGCGTGCCGGCCAGCTCGATGATGTCGCCGTTTTTCAGCGCCATCACGCCGTCGCCCAGCGGGGCGCCGTTGATGCTGGGGCGGGCGTCGCCTTCGACGTGGGCCAGCACGTAGCCGGTGGGCCGCTTGGCGATCGAGGCGACCTGGGTGCCGGGCTTGCCGACGGTGGTGACCGCCTTGGACAGCAGCACTTCGCGGCCGGCGGCGCCACCGTTCAGCACTTTGACCGACGCGGGCAGCGTCTGCACGGCAGGCATGGGCGGCAGGTGCGGCGTGAAGGTGCCGGGCCGCAGGATCATGGTCTTTTCGTAGTCCGGCACTTCGTCGGTCAGGTACTTCAGGCGGTACTTGCCGATCTCGATCGAGTCGTTGTGCGAGAGCAACTGTTTCTTGACCGCCTTGCCGTTGATGTAGGTCCCGTTGGTGCTGTTGAGGTCTTCCAGGAAGACGTCTTCACCGACGGCCAGCAGCACGGCGTGCTCGCCGCTGACGGCAAGGTTGTCGATCACGATGTCGTTGTACGGACGCCGGCCCAGGGTCGTGCGCTCCTTCTGGATCTGCACTTCCTTGAGAACCACGTTGTCGAGTGATACGACCAGCTTGCCCATGAAATCCCTCAGTTGTCCGCGTGCGGACGGCTCCTCTACACCCCTGCCAGGTCAGCGCCGGAAAGGCCACCAGGCCCGGGCTGACGCGTTCTGGCTTCCTTTTGTCCTGGCCAGAATCACGGAGATGTTATCCCTTCCGCCCGCCGCGTTGGCGGCATCCACCAAGGCATGGGCGGTGCTGTCCAGGTCGCTGTCGTGCTGGCGCAGCACTTGCGCGATGCCGGAATCCGGCAGCATATCGGACAGTCCGTCAGAACACAGCAAGATGACATCTCCCGGTAACAAGGCGTGTTCGTGCACTTCCAGCATCACCTCGGGCTCCACGCCGACTGCGCGTGTCACCAGATTGCGGTGCGCGGCGAACTGGGCTTCCTCGGCCGTCAGCAGGCCGGCGTCGATCTGTTCCTGCAGCAGCGAGTGGTCACGGCTGAGCTGGTCCAGCCGGCCGGCGCGCCAGCGGTAGGCGCGCGAGTCACCGAGGTGGCCGATCCAGACCTGATGGCCGCCGAACAAGGCGCCCACCAGCGTGGTGCCCATGCCGTTGTACTCCGGCACGGTTTGCGCTGCGGTGAAGACGGCGCGGTTGGCATGTTGTGCGGCAGCGGCCAGCGCGGCCTGCACGGCGGGGCTGGTGGGCGGGGTGGACTGGTCAGGTTGTTGCGCGGCCCATTCGACCAAGTGGTCCCGCATGACGCGTACCGCCATCTCGCTGGCGACCTCGCCGGCGTTATAGCCGCCCATGCCGTCGGCCAGCAGGCACAGCGACAGGCCGGGGTCGACCAGCACGGCGTCTTCGTTGTTGTGGCGAGCGCGGCCGGTGTCGAGCGCGCTGCTGTAGTCGAGGCTCAGGGGCACAGGCAGGAATCCTGAAATGTGAAGTGATGCCGGGCAGGCATTGTGCGCTCAAGCGTCATGGGCTTTGGTGCGGGTTTCGGGCAGCACCGTGCAGCTTGGCACCAGGAGACGAAGTTCACGCGCGAGTTGCGTGCCGTCCACATGACGCTGGCTGGCGTGTTTGGACAGCAGCCGGGCGATCACGTCGGCCAGCAGTGGCGGCAACTCGGGGCGCAAGGCATCCAGCCGCGGGGCGGGTTCAGTGGCAATCGCCACCAGCAGCTGGCCCATCGAGGCATGGGCAAACGGCAGCCGGCCGGTCAGCAGCTCGAACAGCAGCACGCCCAGCGCGTACAGGTCGCAGCGCCCGTCCAGCGGCAGGCCGCTGAGTTGCTCGGGCGCCATGTAGCCGGGCGTGCCGACGATCAGCCCGCTGCGGCTGCGCTCGGCGTCGCTGAGGCGGGCGCAGCCGAAGTCGCCCAGCTTCAGCATGCCGTTGGCCGGGTTGAACATCACGTTGGCCGGCTTCAGGTCGCGGTGCACCACGCCTTGCCGGTGCGCATGGGCCAGTGCCTCTGCCATGGCCGCGCCGATCTGCAGCACCAAGCCTTCCGGCAGCAGTTGCCCGGGTGTGGTGTAACGGATCAGGTCGCCGCCTGGCACCCATTCCATCGCGATCCAGCCATGCGCTTCGTGCGACTGGCTGACGACGCCCGATGCGAAGGTCTGCACGATGTGCGGATGCTGCAGGCGGGCTGCCGTTTCGGCTTCGTGCAGAAAGCGCTCACGGGTGTGTTCGCTGCCTTGCAGCCTCACCGTCTTCAGCGCGACGGGCTCGCCGGTGCGCGGCGCGTCTGCCAGGTAGAGCGCACCTTGGGGGCCCTGCACCAGCACCCGCTGCAGCGTGTAGCCGGCCAGTTTGCCCAGCGGCGGCGCTGGCGCTGCCGGCAATGCCGCGGATGTGGCCGGTTCGCTGGGCGGCGGCTGGCTGGTGGCGGTCCAGGCTTGCTGCCTGGCGCCTTGGTTGCGGCGGAACAGCTGCTGCCAGAAGCCCGGTTGGGCGGTTGCCATCGTTGGCGTTTCCCTTGGGTGAATTGGGGCTGGCTGACCTTAGCACAGCGGCAGCCCCGTCAGGTCCTGGGACTCGCCCACCCGCGGGGTGGCATACCTCCACGGGTGGATGCGGTGCGGCGCTCAGTGAGCCACGCCGGGCTGGGCCGCGTTGGTGTTGGCGCGGCGCTTGCGCCACCAGCCCGCAGCCAGCACGCCGACGACCACCACCGCATAGGTCAGCAAGCGGGTGGGCAGCGAGGCATCGAATACCGCGTCCAGCAGCGGCTCGTCGATCACCATCTTGGCGGCAGTGAAGGCCAGCACGCCGGCGCCGATGTAGGTGATGGCGGGGAAACGGTCCACCAGCTTCAGCACCAGGCTGCTGCCCCAGACCACGATGGGCACGCTGATCAGCAGGCCGATGATGACCAGGTCGAAGGCGCCATGCGCCGCGCCGGCCACGCCCAGCACGTTGTCGATGCCCATCAGTGCGTCAGCGACGACGATGGTCTTCATCGCGCCCCAGAAGGTGGTGGCGCCCCCGCCTTCATGACCACCTTCGTCGTTGGAGGCCAGCAACTGGTAGGCAATCCAGACCAGGCCCAGGCCACCGGCCAGCATCAGGCCGGGGATCTTCAGCAGCCAGACCACGACCACCGTCATCAGCGAGCGCACGACGATGGCGCCCACGGTGCCCCACAGGATGGCCTTGCCCTGCAGGTGCTTGGGCAGGCCGCGGGCGGCCAGGGCAATGACGATCGCGTTGTCGCCGGCCAGGACGAGGTCGATCAGGACAATGGCCAGCAGCGCTGAGAACCATTGGGCGGACAGGAATTCCATGTGTGTGCTCCAGGTTGTCGGTGGGTACGACACACCCTGTGATCGGGCGAGAGCCAAAGACGCGCCGGATCAACCGGACGGGGATGCCTTCGAACTCCCGACGCGTGTCGCGCGGGCGTGTCGAAGGTCTTGCTCGACAAGCGGCTGTTGCGGCCAGCTTGTCCGACAGACCGGGGGCTTGCGACCCCGTATTGACGACCTGCCGATGGGAGCTACTCCCCTTCAGGCCGCCATTATGCGGGACACCAAAGGAAAACCCCGCCGGGTGGCGGGGTTTGTCAGCGGAAAGCGGCCTTGTTTCAGCTGGCTTTGGCCTGCGCCGCGCGGTGCGCGCGCTGCTTCAGGAAGTGGCCTAGCGCAACGACGAACACGGCGCCGATGGCCCCGGCGATCTCTGGCACGATTTCCGGCTGCGGTCCGATCAGTGAGACCACGCCCGGGTCGGTCAAGGCCATTTCACCGGCCAGGTAGCCCAGCAGTGCAGCGCCCAGCGTGATGATGATGGGGAAACGGTCCATGACCTTCAGCAGCATCGTCGAGCCGAAGATGATCAGCGGGATGCTGATGCCCAGGCCCAGGATCAGCAGCAGCGTGTTGTTGTGCGCGGCGGCGGCCACGGCCAGCACATTGTCCAGGCTCATCACCAGGTCGGCCACGAGGATGGTGCGGATGGCCGTCATCAGGCTGGTGTGGCCGGTGCCGTGTGCGTCGTCCTCATCGTCGTTCTCCAGCAGCAGCGAGGTGCCGATGTAGACCAGCGCCACACCGCCCACCAGCTTCAGGTAAGGCATGGCCAGCAGCTTGACCGCCAGCAGCGTCAGCACGATCCGCATCACGATGGCGGCGGCGCTGCCGTAGAAGATGGCCTTCTTCTGCTGGTTGGCCGGCAGGGCGCGGGCAGCCATGGCGATCACCACTGCGTTGTCGCCCGAAAGCAGCACGTTCGCAAGGATGATGGAGCCGAGGGCGGCCCAGAAGGCGGCCGAAGTGATGTCCATGGCGTGGGTTCTCCCGAAGAATGATGTTGTGGGTGGCGGTGGCCCCGGCCGCCTGATGGCCGAATGAAAAAGGCCTGATGCGTCTGCATCAGGCCCTTGCGCAGGGCATCGACCTTGCGATCGATCCCTGGATTCTAGGCAAGCCTGTCAGGTGGCTGTCCGTGGTACTACGGACATCCCTAGGCTGTCGGCGCCGACCTTACAGCATGGCTTTCAGCAGCTTGGCCATTTCCGACGGGTTGCGGGTGATGGTGAAGCCACACTCTTCCATGATCGCCAGCTTGGCATCGGCCGTGTCTGCGCCGCCGGAGATCAGCGCGCCGGCATGGCCCATGCGCTTGCCGGGAGGCGCGGTCACGCCGGCGATGAAGCCGACGATGGGCTTCTTCATGTTCAGCTTGCACCAACGGGCGGCTTCCGCCTCGTCCGGGCCGCCGATCTCGCCGATCATGATGACGGCGTCGGTGTCCGGGTCGTCATTGAAGGCCTGCATCACGTCGATGTGCTTCAGTCCGTTGATTGGGTCGCCACCGATGCCGACGGCGCTGGACTGGCCCAGGCCGATTTCGGTCAGCTGTGCCACGGCTTCATAGGTCAGCGTTCCCGAGCGCGAGACCACGCCGATGCGGCCCTTGCGGTGGATGTGGCCGGGCATGATGCCGATCTTGATTTCTTCCGGCGTGATCAGGCCGGGGCAGTTCGGGCCCAGCAGCAGCGTCTTCTTGCCGCCGGCAGCTTCCTTGGCCTTCATCTTGTTGCGCACTTCCAGCATGTCCTTCACGGGAATGCCTTCGGTGATGCAGATCGCCAGGTCCAGGTCGGCTTCGACGGCTTCCCAGATCGCGGCCGCGGCGCCTGCCGGCGGCACGTAGATCACCGACACGGTCGCGCCGGTCTGGCCGGCGGCTTCCTTGACGCTGCCGTAGATGGGAATGTCGGAGAACTTCTCGCCGGCCTTCTTCGGGTTCACGCCGGCCACGAAGGCGTTCTTGCCGTTCGCGTAAGCCTGGCAGCCCAGGGTGTGGAACTGGCCAGTCTTGCCGGTGATGCCCTGCGTGATGACCTTGGTGTCTTTGTTGATGTAAATGGACATGGTGCCCCTCGTATGCGGTGTACCGCACCCGATCCCCCGAGGGGATCACGCCCAGCTTGGGGCGGCCCGGCGCTCGGGCGTGGTGCGATGGTGTGGATGGGAGTCAGGCGACGGCGGCGACGATCTTGGTGGCCGCTTCGGCCATCGTGTCGGCCGCGATGATGGGTAGGCCGCTTTCGGCCAGCATCTTCTTGCCCAGGTCTTCGTTGGTGCCCTTCATGCGCACCACCAGCGGCACCGACAGGTTCACCGCCTTGCAGGCCGTGATCACGCCGGTGGCGATGGTGTCGCACTTCATGATGCCGCCGAAGATGTTGACCAGGATGCCCTTGACTTCCGGGTTCTTCAGCATGATCTTGAAGGCTTCGGTGACCTTCTCGGCAGTGGCGCCACCACCCACGTCCAGGAAGTTGGCCGGCTCGCCGCCGAACAGCTTGATGGTGTCCATGGTGGCCATCGCCAGGCCGGCGCCGTTCACCAGGCAGCCGATGTTGCCGTCCAGGCTGATATAGGCCAGGTCGAACTTCGAGGCTTCGACTTCGGCCGGATCTTCTTCGTCCAGGTCGCGGTAGGCGACGATTTCCGGGTGGCGGAACAGGGCGTTGGCGTCGAAGTTGAACTTGGCGTCGAGCGCGATCAGGTTGCCCTTGGAGTCGCAGTTCAGCGGGTTGATTTCCACCAGCGACGCGTCGGTGTCCATGTAGCACTTGTAGAGCTTGGCGAACAGGTCCACGGCCTGGTCCACCGAGGCGCCGGTCAGGCCGATGGCTGCGGCAATCTTCCTGCTCTGCTCGGCCGTCAGGCCCACCAGCGGGTCGATCATCTCGGTGACGATCTTCTCGGGGGTCGAGTGCGCAACTTCCTCGATGTCCATGCCGCCTTCGCTCGAAGCGATGAAGGCGACCTTCTGCGTGCCGCGGTCGGTGACCAGCGAGACGTAGAGTTCATTCTTGATGTCGGCGCCTTCTTCGATGTAGAGGCGGCGCACTTTCTGGCCTTCCGGGCCGGTCTGGTGCGTGACCAGCTGCATGCCGAGGATCTGCTCGGAGATGGCCTTGACGTCGTCCATCGTGCGCGCGAGCTTCACGCCGCCGCCCTTGCCGCGGCCGCCAGCGTGGATCTGGGCCTTCACGACCCAGACCGGCCCGCCCAGCTTCTGGGCGGCTTCCACCGCCTCTTGCACGTTGAAGGCCGGGATGCCCTTGGGCACCGGCACACCGAACTGGCGCAGGATTTCCTTGCCTTGGTACTCGTGAATCTTCATGGGAGGGTCTTTGCGTGAGTGCGAAAACGGGGAAGGAGCAGCGGCAGTGCCGGCTCAGCGGGAAATGCTGCCAGCGGGACCGGCGCGCAATTTTGCGGCAGTTTCGTCGGCGGCGGCCTGACGGAACCAGCGGGGATAGTGCAGTCTGACCACCTCGCCATCGGTGACGAGGGCGTGGCAGCGGTCGAGCTGGAAAGGGGGTTCGTCGCCCTGGCCGTGGGTGTCCAGCACCTCGCCGGCAAAAGCCTGGACGACAGCGGTGGGCAGCAGGTCGCCCATTTCGGTCAGGTGGGTGCAGCCGCGAACGCCGCCCACGCGTTCGCGCAGCGCGCGCTTGAAGCCTTGCATCAGGTTCAGCCCGGCCAGCCTGCCGTAGGCGTCGCCGTGCTGGTTGCAATGGCCCGGATAGGGCGTGGCGCGGGATTCTGCGCCCGCTTCGAGGATGTTGAAGCGGGTGTCGACGACCAGCCGCAGCAGCAGGTCGTGCACTGGCTCGCCAGCCGGGCGCACCCCGTTGGCGGTGCTGATCGGGTGGGTCTTGATGTCCGTAATGCGGGCGTCGACTTCCCACAGCCCGTCGTCGCGAGCGAACACGGTCACGCTGATCGCACGGTGGTGCTTCAGCTGGCGGGTGGGGGATGCAGCGGGCAAAGGCATGGGGACAGCTGCCCCGAACCGGGCCAGACAACCAAAGATTTTACACCCTTGCTGCATCGCAGCATGCCCGTTCCCTCAAGTGACCTGATGACTTGCCGGCGCGAGGCCAGTCCTCACGAGCAGCGTGTAACCCGCATGTACCTGGTTTCGGGCATCACCTGGATGCCCGCGAGCAGTGCGAGTCAGTCGTCTTCCCTGTCGCCCACAACCCGCCGCACCACGTCCCCAGCAAAGCCGCGCGCGGCGAGGAAACGCATCTGCCTGGCCCTTTCGGCAGCTTCGCTTGCAGGGGTGTCACCAAAGCGTCGGCGCCACACCTCGCGGGCGCGTGCCAGCTCGGTCTGTCGCAGCTGCAGCGCGGTTTCGGCATCCAGCGCCACACCATGCTGCGCCAGTTCCTGCTTGATGCGCATCTGGCCCAGCTTGCCGGCGCGGGCGTTGACGCGGCTCTCGATGAAGCGGGCGTCGCTTTGATAGCGCTGCGCTTCCAGCCAGTCCAGCACTTCGTCGACCTCTGCGCCCAGGTTTTCCTGCGCCAGTTCGTGCATGCCGGCATCCCCATCGTCATCCGGCCCGGCCGATGAGCTGGATGCGGCCGGATCGAGGCCAAAGGCGGTGGCGAAATCCAGGCCGGCGGCGCGCTCGGCCGCGCGGCGCTGGTCTTCG
>NZ_VIDT01000216.1 GCF_006519715.1 Ideonella azotifigens | reverse complement strand
GAAGCGCCGGTGACAACGGCCACGCGGCCGGCGAGATCCTGAAGAGCGGAAGTCATGAGTGTGTCCTTGAGTTCGTTGAGCGTCGGAAGGTCGACGGGATGAACTCTAGGATTCGGCACTCGCTACCGGTAGTGAGCGGCGGGCCACAACACTCGCAACCAATGGTTGTGAATGCTGCGGCTACGTCCCGCGCTTCGAGCGTGTTTTCAGCTCGGCCAACGGGACGTTGAAGTCGGTACTGTCCTTCAAGCGCTCGACCGTGAAGTCGATGAAGCGGCGCAAGCGGCCCGGTATCTCGGCGCGCTGCGCGTAGTAGAGGTACAGGCCCATGCGTTCGCTGAGCTGGTTCGTCAGCAGCGGCACCAGCAGGCCGGCGCGGATGGGCGCCGCGGCGTTGATGCTGTCGATCTGGCCAATGCCCAGCCCTGCGATGACGGCCTGCATTTCCGCCTCCGGGTCGTTGCTGCAGAGCACGGCAGGCACGGTCTCGAAAACGGTCTCGCCCTTGACGCTGAACTCCCACAGGAACGGCCGCCCGGTGCCGGGCTGGCGGTAGCCGGTGCAGCGGTGCTGCAGCAGATCCGCCGGCTTTTTCGGTGTGCCGTGCTGCGCCAGGTACGCTGGCGACGCGCAAACGATTTGCTGGATGGTGAACAGCCGGCGCGCGATGACTTGCGCCGTCGGCGCGCTGCCAGCCCGAAAGCCCACGTCGATGCGTTCGCTGACCGAGTCCGTCATGCCGTCTTCCAGCAGCAGGTCGAACTCGATGGCAGGGTGCAGCTCGCAGAACGCTGCCAGCAGCGGCACCAGCACCTTGCGGCCGACCGCGCCGCCGGCGCTGACGCGGATCAGGCCCTCATCCTCGCGCACCGCGCTGCGCGCTTGCGCCAGCGCGGCGGCCAGCCCATCCAGGTTGCCCCGCACCGCCTCGAACAGCCGCTGGCCTTCTTCGGTCAGCGCGCTCTTGCGGGTCGTGCGGTGGAACAGCCGCACGCCCAGGTGCTGCTCCAGTTGCCGCACCGTCTTGCTGACGGCCTGCGGCGAGCTGCCCTGGGCCAGCGCGGCCTGGTTGAAGCTGCCGAGTTCAGCGGCGCGCACGAAGGTGGACAGGGCTCTCAGTTCGTCCATGGGCGGGATGGCGAGGTTGGATGGAGGCGGGTGGCGGGCCGCGGTATAACGCGCCAATGACCATAGCAGCCTCCCCAATTTCTCCCGCTGACCAACGCTTCCAGCAGGTGGCGGCCCGGCTCGCTGCCGAGCTCGGCCAAGGCTTCGATGGCGAGATCAAGATCGGCGGACATTACGTGCCGCTGCTGCAGCACGGCGACACCGTCCACCTCAGCGGCCAGATTCCGCGCCTGGGCGACACGGTGATGGTGACCGGCCGCGCGGGCGATGACGTGTCGCTGGCCCAGGCGCAGCAGGCCGCGCGCATCTCGGCCATGCGCTGCCTGGTGCTGCTGCAGCGCCACCTGGGCAGCCTGGCGCGTGTGGCCACGCTGCTGCGCATGGGCGTGTTCGTGCAGTGCGGCGCTGGCTTCACGCAACACAGCGAGGTGGCGGACGCGGCTTCGGACCTGTTGCACGAGGTGCTGGGCGACGCGGGCCTGCACACGCGCACCTCGGTGGGCGTCTACCAGTTGCCGAAAAACGCGACGGTGGAGATCGAACTGTCGGCCGCGGTGCTGCCGTGAACGGACTCGCGTGACCAACTGCGCGGACGGGGACTTCGAGCACCCTGCGGTGCCCGAGGGCGACCCGCTGCGGCCGCATTGCCTGTACCGGTTGACGCAGGCCGAGTGGCGGCAGCGGCAGCCGACGATGCCGCCGGCCGCCTTTTCCTCAAGGCGCTTTTAGAACGCCTTGCGCAGGCCCAGCTGCACCGTGCGTTCCTGAGAGATGTAGTCCTTCAGGTCGCCGGTGGACATCGAGGCCGAGGCGTACAGGAAGGTCATCTTCGAGAAGCCGTAGCGCACGCCCAGGCCTGCCTTGCCCAGCGTGGCGCTCACGCTGCCGCCGTCGTTCTTGTACTTGACGTTGGAGTAGTTGCCGCCAAAGGTCCAGTTGCCCACAGGCGCTTCGAAGCCGACGGTGTAGTTGTCGGTGTCGTGCGCGACGAAGCTGGTGTCGGTGGCAACGGTCAGGTTGGTGCCGGTGAAGGCGCCGTTGCCGCTGGTGGTCGTCAGGTTGCGGTTGCGCTGCACGCCGCCCAGCAGCTTGACCGGGCCGAAGTTGTAGTTCGCGGCAATCGTCAGCGACTCGTTGCTCTTGTCGTCACCGCCGTTGCGCGGCTTGTTCCATTCATACGAGACGCCGGCGTAGACCGCGCCCGCCTGGTAGACGCCGCCAATGCCGTGGAAGCGGTCAGCCGTGCCTTCGCCCGGGGCGATCTGGAACTGCATGCTGAAGCCGGAGAAGTCCGGCGTGCGGTATTGGACGATGTTGTTGGCGCGCGGTGCGTTGAGCCAGAAGGGCAGGGACTTGCCCTTGTTGGTCACGGCCGTGCCGGGGTTCAGCGAGAGCGCATTGCCGAACGGGTCGGACTGCCACATCACGCTGTCTTCCAGGATGTACTGGCGGCCGACGCGGATCTCGCCCAGCTTCGCATCGCTCAGGCCCACGTAGACCTGGCGGCCGAAGGCGAGGCCACCCTGGCCCAGCGTGCCGGTGTCGGCGTTCAGGCCGGCTTCGGCGACCACGTTGGCCTTCAGGCCGCCGCCCAGGTCCTCGATCGTCTTGATGCCCCAGCGCGAGCCGTTCAGGCCGTTGACCACACCGTCGTTGACCATCCAGTTGTCGTCCGCACCGGACTTGCTGCCGGCCATGTAGCGGGTCACGTTCACGTCGATCAGGCCGTACAGCGTGACAGTGGAGTCGGCATGTGCCGCACCGGCCGCCAGCGCCGCGGCGCCAGCCAGGGTCATCAGGGAAATCTTCTGCATGTGGGAGTCTCCATCCAGTGGGGTAGTTGTTGTAAGTCATCGTACAAGTGGCCGCTGTCTGCAACAAGATGCGCCATCTAGAGACATTCCCGCAGGCTGTCGCGTGAAAGCCGCAAGCCCGCTGGCGCGTCGGTTCAGCGCCATGTCAGTTTCAGCGTGCTGGCTGGGTTTTTACCTGGGAACAGTGGCCCGATGGGCGGCCGGTTTTGTCTCGGGGTAAACCAGCGAATCGCGGGGAAACCCTTGCCTTGTGTCGTTGACAAGCGCTCACGCATTTCCGACCATGTTGTACGACAACGGATGACATCAGACGACACATCCGTAGCGCCAAGTTTCCCGAGATCGTTTCCCCACATGCTTGCCACCCCTGCCACCTCGTTGCGTTTTCCCCGTTTGCTGTTGACCGGCGCCGCCGGCGGCCTGGGCAAGGTGCTGCGCCCGCGCCTGAAGGCCTATTGCGACCAGCTCAGGTTGTCTGACATCTCCGACCTGGGCGAAGCCGGCGAGGGCGAGGAACTCGCGCCGGTGCGCCTGGAAGACCGGGCCGCGATGCTGCAACTGCTCGAAGGTGTCAGCGCGGTGGTGCACCTGGGCGGCGTGTCGGTCGAGGCGCCTTTCGACCCCATCCTGCAGGCCAACATCGTCGGTGCCTACAACCTGTACGAAGCGGCGCGCAAGCAAGGTGTCAAGCGCATCGTGCTGGCCAGTTCCAACCATGTGATGGGCTTCCATCGCCAGGACCAGGTGCTGGATGTCAACAGCCCGGCGCGGCCCGATGGCCTGTACGGCGTGTCCAAGGCTTTTGCCGAAGACCTGTCGCGCTTCTACTTCGACCGCTACGGCATCGAGACGGCCTGCCTGCGCATCGGCTCCTCCTTCCCCGAGCCGCGCGACCGCCGCATGCTCAACACCTTCCTCAGCTACGACGACCTGGAGCGCCTGGTGATGGCCTGCCTGTCGGCACCGGTGGTCGGCCACAGCATCGTCTACGGTGTCTCCGACAACCTGCGCACCTGGTGCGACAACCGCGGGGCCGCGCACCTGGGCTATCGCCCGCAGGACAGCTCCGAGCCCTATCGCGCCGCCATCGAGGCGCGCCAGCCCACCATCGACCTGAGCGATCCTGCCGCGCTGTACCAGGGCGGCGCCTTCGTGCGCACTGGCCCGTTCGAGGGCTGAGCGGCATGGCGTTGAACATCGAGGTGCTGGGCCCGCAGCGCCACCAGGTGGGCGAGAGCCCGTTGTGGAGCGTGGCCGAACAGGCGCTGTACTGGGTCGACATCGATGCCTGCCGGCTCTGGCGCTGGGACGCGGCCAGTGGCCGCATCGAACACTGGTCCACGCCCGAGCGGCTGGCCTGCATCGCGTTGCGCACCGAAGGCGGGCTGATCGGCGGGCTGGAAACCCAGCTGGCCGCGCTGCTGCCACAGCCGGGTGGCGAGCTGCAGACGCTGCCGCTGGCCAGCGTCACCCACCCGCAACCCGGCATGCGCTTCAACGACGGCCGCGCCGACCGGGACGGCCGTTTCTGGGCCGGCACCATGGTGCGCAACATGGCGCTGGCCAGCCCGGCCGGCCAGCTCTACCGCTGGGACAGCCACGGCCTGAGCGCGCCGCTGATGGATGGCTTCATCACGCCCAACGGCCTGGCCTTCAGCGCCGACGGCCGCATGATGTACATCTCCGACAGCCACCCCAGCGTGCAGGCCATCTGGCGCTACAGGCTGGACGCCGACGGCCTGCCGCGCGGCGGCCGCGAGCTGTTCGTCGACATGACGCAGCACCCCGGCCGGCCCGACGGCGCGGCCATCGATGTCGACGGCTGCTACTGGATCTGCGGCAACGACGCCGGCCAGGTGCACCGCTTCCGGCCGGATGGCAAGCTGGACCGCAGCATTGCATTGCCCATCAGCAAGCCTTCGATGTGCAGCTTCGGCGGCCCGCAGCTGGACCAGCTGTTTGTCGCCTCCATCACGCCGGCCAAGCCAGCGCCCGGCTTCGACGCTTCGCTGGACGGCGCGGTGCTGGTGCTGTCGCCCGGCACGCAAGGCCTGGCCGAGCGGCCCTGCTCGGCGCCGGTGGCCTGAAGCCGCCATTCCGTGTGATTCCTGTTCCTCTTTCTCCGCCCCCACAAACCAACACCGAGACAAGCGCATGACCTTCTTCCATCGCACCCTGCTGGCCGCTGCCAGCCTGCTGCTGGCCGCCACCGGCGCCCAGGCCGTCGAATTCCGTTCGGCCGACATCCACCCCGAGGACTACCCGACCGTGCTGGCCGTGCGCCACATGAGCGAGACCCTCAGCAAGTCCACCAACGGACGTCTCACCATCAAGGTCTTCGCCAAGGGCGCGCTGGGCATCGAGAAGGATGCCATCGAGCAGACCAAGCTCGGTGCCATCGCGATGACGCGTGTCAATGTTGCGCCGATGAACAACATCTGCCCCGCGACCATGGTGCCGACGATGCCCTTCCTGTTCCGCAGCAAGGAGCACATGCGCAAGGTGCTGGACGGCGCGATTGGCGACGAGATCCTGAAGGACTGCGAATCCCAGGGCTATGTCGGCCTGGCCTTCTACGACTCCGGCGCACGCTCGATCTACACCGTCAAGAAGCCGGTCAAGACCCTGGCCGATGCCAAGGGCCTGAAAGTGCGCGTGCAGCAGAGCGACCTGTGGGTCTCGCTGCTGGAAGCCATGGGCGCGAACGCCACGCCGATGCCTTTCGGCGAGGTCTACACCGCGCTGAAGACCGGCCTGGTGGACGGTGCCGAGAACAACTACCCGTCCTACGAAAGCTCGCGCCACTTCGAAGTGGCCAAGTACTTCAACAAGACCGAGCACTCGATGGCGCCGGAAATCCTGCTGTTCTCCAAGCGCGTGTGGGACACCCTGACGCCGGACGACCAGAAGCTGATCCGCGCGGCCGCCAAGGAATCGGTCGGCTTCATGCGCAAGATCTGGGACGAGCGTGAAGAGAAGTCGCTGGCTGTGATCAAGGCTGGCGGCGCGCAGATCATCGAGGTCGACAAGGCCAGCTTCCAGGGCGCGATGAAGCCGGTGTACGACAAGTTCATCACCGACGCGCACCTGAAGGACCTGGTCGCCCGCGTGCAGGCCACCCAGTAAGCCAACGCCTCCTCACGCCGCTGCCGTCAAAGTTGTTTCCATCATGAGCCAGGCCCGTCCCATGCCACCTCCCAACGGCGCTCCCGTCGCCGCGCCGCCCTCCGGCGGCTTTTTCGAGCTGTACACCCGGCTGTGCACCGGCATTGCCCGGGGCTGCCTGGTCATCGGCGTGAGCGGCCTGGTGCTGCTCATCGTCGCGGTGCTGTACCAGGTCATTGGCCGCTACGTCTTCAATGACACGCCCACCTGGGCCGAGAGCGGCGCGGTGCTGCTGGTGCTGTACGTGACCATGCTGGGCATGGCGGTGGGCGTGCGGGACGCCGGCCACATCGGGCTGGAGTCCTTCCTGGTGCTGGCACCGGACTGGCTGCGCCTGAAGATGGAACTGCTGATCCACGGCCTGGTGCTGGTCTTCGGCATCATCATGTCCTGGCAGTGCGCGCTGCTGGCCGAGTCCGTCATGGGCTACAAGATCCCCACGCTGGGCCTGTCCGAAGCCTTCAAGTACGCCCCGCCGGCACTGGCCGGCGTGCTGGTGGCCATGTTCTCGCTGGAACACATTTTTGCGCTGCTGCGCGGTACCGAGGTGGAGCCGGCATGGCACTGACCATTCTTTGCGTGAGCTTCACGCTGTTGCTGCTGCTTGGCGTGCCTGTCGCGTTTTCCATCGGCCTGTCTTCGCTGGCCACCTTGCTGTACGAAGGCCTGCCGCTGGCGGTCGGCTTCCAGCAAATGATCTCGGGCATGAACCCGTTCTCGTTCCTGGCGATCCCGTTCTTCATCTTTGCCGGCGAGATCATGATGTACGGCGGCATTGCCGACCGCATCGTGGGCCTGGCCAAGAGCCTGGCCGGCCATGTGCGCGGCGGCCTGGGCATGAGCAACGTGCTGGCCTGCACGCTGTTCGGCGGCGTCTCCGGCTCGCCGGTGGCCGACGTGTCGGCCATGGGCGCGGTGCTGATCCCGCAGATGAAGAAGGAAGGCTACGACGCCGACTACGCGGTCAACGTCACGACGCATGCCTCGCTGGTCGGCGCGCTGATGCCAACCTCGCACAACCTGATCATCTTCACGCTGGCCGCCAGCGGCAAGGTCAGCATTGCGGCGCTGATCCTTGCCGGCATCGTGCCTGCCATCCTGCTGACGCTGTGCAACCTGGCCGCGGCCTATGGCGTGGCCGTCAAGCGCGGCTACCCGGCCGGCACCTTCCCGGGCTGGGCCATCGTCTGGTCCTCGTTCCGCTCTGCGGTGCCTGGCCTGGCCGTGGTGCTGATCATCATCACCGGCATCCTCTCGGGCGCGTTCACGGCGACAGAGTCGGCCTCGGTGGCGGTGCTGTGGGCACTGTTCCTGTCGGCCATCGTCTACCACAAGCTGACGCGTGAGCAGTTCTTCAAGGCCGCTGCCAAGGCCGTGAAGACCACAGGCACCGTGCTGCTGCTGATCGGCATCTCGTCGATGTTCGGCTACCTGATCGGGCTGTACGGCGTGGCCGAGCTGACCGGACAGATGCTGAGCCAGGTGAGCAGCTCGCCATGGGTGATCTTCCTGTGGGTCAACGTGATCCTGTTCGTGCTCGGCACCTTCCTGGACATGGCCGCCACCATCCTGATCTGCACGCCGATCTTCCTGCCGATCTGCCAGCAGTTCGGCATGAGCACCGAGCAGTTCGGCATCGTGATGCTGATCAACTGCGCGCTGGGCCTGAACACCCCGCCGGTCGGCACGACGCAGTTCGTCGGCTGCACCATCGGCGAGATCTCGGTCGGCGCCGTGATGAAGACCATCTGGCCGTTCTACGGCGGCCTGATCGTCGCGCTCGGCCTGGTCACCTACGTGCCAGGGTTCTCGATGTGGCTGCCCAACCTGCTGCTGAAGTGAACTGATTGTCGATTGGACCCTGGGTCAGGTCGCTTGCAACAGCGGCGCTGAAAAACCAGTTCGGGCGGCCCTGCGGGGTCGCCCTTTTTGATGGTGGCTGGCCACCCCGCGGCTCAAGGCGCGGCGCGGTAGAAGTAGTAGCTCGCGGTGTAAGGCACGCG
>NZ_VIDT01000215.1 GCF_006519715.1 Ideonella azotifigens | reverse complement strand
ACCGGCCCGGCCGATCTCTCGCCCGAATGGGAGCTGCTGCGCGGCCGGATTTTCGGCACCCGGCCGATCACCACCGGTGCTGCCAGCCGCGTGCAGTTGATCGCACCGCTGCGTGCCGCCTACGGCGCAGCGGTGCCGGTGAAGATCGTCTCGCAATTGCCGCAGACGCCGGAGCTGTACGTGAAGCGCATGCACCTGCTCGTCGACAAGAACCCGTCGCCACTGGCTGCCACGCTCGAACTGACACCGGAAGTCGGCCAGGCCGATTTCGAGACGCGTCTGCGGGTCGACGAGTACAGCCACGTGCGCGTCGTCAGCGAGCTGTCGAACGGCGAGCTGCACATGGACTCACGCTACGTGAAGACCTCCGGCGGCTGTTCCGCGCCGCCGAACCGTGACACCCCCGAGCTGATCGGCAGGACGATCTTCAAGCTTCCCGGGCCACCGACGATGGACGCACCGACCACCGCCGATGTGACGGTGATCCACCCGAACGACACCGGCTTCGAGCTGAACAACGTGACGGTGATGTTCATCCCGTCGTACTTCGTGCGAACCATCGCCGTGAGCTATGCGGGCCGGAAGATCTTCGATGCCGATCTCGACTTCTCGATCAGCGAGAACCCGACCTGGCGCTTCAACTTCGTGCCGCATGGCCCGGGCGAGCTGCGCGCCGAGGTCTCCGACTCGAAAGAGCAGCATTTCACCGGCTCGCTGAAGGTCGGATGATGGCGAGCCCCCGCCTGGGTCGGCTGTTGGCACGCGTTTTCTGTGCCGCGTTGCTCACACTGCTTGGCGCCGCCACGCATGCCCTCGGCATCCCGCCCGCTTACGAACCACTGGTCGTCGAACCTGGCGGCGGCCCGGAGCGCGCCGAGTTCGATCTCGGGCCGGCGCTGGCGCGTGCCCAGCGCGAGAACAAGCGTCTTTACGTCTACCTCGGCGCGAGCGACTGCCCGTACTGCCGACGCTACGAGAACTTCCTCGGCAAGCATGCCGGGGAACTGGTGTCGCACTTCAAACCCTGGATCGTCGTCGACCTGCGCAGCACGCTGTCGACGACGGCGAACAAGCTGTTCATCCGCGTGGGCAACAAGTCCCTGCCCTACCTCGAGTTCCAGCGTTCAATCGGCGACGAGCGCACCCGCATGCTGGTCTATCCCAGCGTGTGGTTGTTCGACCCGCAGCTCAAGCCGCTGATGCAGATGCCCGCAGGCACAGGCACCTTCGAGACCGTCGAGGAACAGCTCGAAATCTTGCAACTGGTGCAGTAGCGCAGCGGTCGCGCCAGGCGGCTGACTGGCTTGCCGAAAGTCCCACCAGCTTGCTCGGCCTGGCGGGGCCACAGCGCGGCGGCGCATGCGCGGTGACGAACGCCGGCGTGAGTTGAGGCTGCGCCCCATCTCGATGGATGCCAATCGGCGCCCCCGCCTCTCGATGCCACGTGACCGGAGCGTGACGCCTGTGCGGCCAACCCAGTCGTGCCAAGATTCAGCACTTTTTGATTTGGACGATGGCCAAATACTTCTGGACTAAACGGCATTGTGAATCCGGTTCTCGCTGGGTATCGTTTTTCCATCGCAACTCAACCAATGGAACGAACCATGAAAACCGTCCTCATCACCGGCTGCTCTTCCGGCTATGGCCTGGAGACCGCCCGCCACTTCCACGCCAAGGGCTGGAACGTCATCGCTACCATGCGTAGTCCGCGTGAAGACGTCCTGCCCAGGTCGGACCGCATGCGCGTCATCGCGCTGGACGTCACGAACTCCGAGAGCATCGCCGCCGCGCTATCGGCTGCGGGTCCCATCGACGTGCTCGTCAACAACGCAGGCATCGGCGTCATCGGCGCCTTTGAAGCCACGCCGATGAGCACTGCTCGCGAAGTCTTCGATACCAACACATTCGGTGTCATGGCCATGATGCAGGCGGTGGTGCCCCAGTTCCGCGAGCGTGGCGCCGGCGTCATCGTGAACGTGACGTCCAGCGTCACCCTTGCCTCCTTCCCGCTCGCCGGTGTCTACACGGCCAGCAAGACGGCCGTGGAAGGCCTCACCGGCTCCGTCGCCCATGAGCTGGGTGCCTTCGGCATTCGCATCAAGCTCGTCGAGCCTGGCTATGGCCCCGGCACGCGCTTCACCGAGAACGGCGGCGCCCGCATGCAGGGCCTGATTCCTGAGGCCTACCGGCCCTTCGCCGACCCCATCTTCACGGCGTTCGCGAACCCCGGCCCCGTGACGACTGCGGCTGATGTCGCAGAGATGGTGTGGCAGGCCGCCCACGACACATCCAACCGCCTGCACTTCGCCGCAGGCCCGGACGCCGTGGCCCTGGCACTGGCCAAGGCCGCGTAAACCGACCGCTCGTTGAGCCGCTCACCCAGCGCCCCAACGCGCCTGACGCGCGAGACCTATGCTGCAAGGTGTGTCCAATGACCGTCCCAGACGAGCGACGTGCGATGAGTGACCCGCTGACCCAAGTCGTCCACCTGCTGCAACCGCGCGCCGTCTTTGCCAATCTCATCAGCGGCAAGGGCGACTACGCGGTGCGCTACGCCGAGTATGGCCAGCCGAGCTTCTGCATCATGTTGAAGGGCACCTGCAGGCTCGCCGTCGACGGGCACGAGGAAGTGACCCTCAATGCAGGCGACTTCGTGCTGCTCCCTTCCACGCCACCTTTCACCATCTCCAGCTTCACGCCGGCGCCGCTACCCGTCCACATCGACCCGAAGACAATGCCTGGCGGTGCGGGCGAGCGTCGCTACGGCACGCCGGGAGGCGAGCCCGAGATGCTGTCGCTTGGGGGCGCCTTCCTCTTCGATTGCGCCAACCCGAAGCTGATCGTGTCGCTGCTCCCGGGCGTCGTGCATGTACCGGGCGCGACTCGCCTGGCGCAGTTGGTGCAGATGCTGGGCGACGAGTACATGGACCCAAGGCCAGGCAACGAGTTCATGCTGTCGCAGCTGGCAGGCATGATGCTCATCGAAGCCATGCGGTGGAGCACGACAGGTCGTGCGCCTCCGGGTTTGCTGTGCGGCCTGGGGGACGAACGCCTTGCGCCCGCGCTGCAGCAAATGCATGCGCAGGTGGATCGACCCTGGACAGTGGGCGAGCTCGCGGACGTCGCAGCCCTCTCGAGGTCGGCGTTCTTCGACCGCTTCAGCCGGACCGTCGGCGTTCCGCCGATGGCGTACCTGCTGTCCTGGCGGATGGAGCTTGCCAAGCAGCTGTTGCGCAAGGACCTGGCAATTGCGGAGGTGGCGGAGCGTGTCGGCTATGCCTCCACAAGCACGTTCAGCACTGCCTTCAGCCGCCACGTCGGGAAGGCGCCTCGGCTGTACGCCCGAGAGGGAAGCTAGGTCGACGATGCGCTCAGCCGGCGCGAGTTCTTTGCGTCGCGGAACACCAGCGGATGTTCGGCGACAGTCGCCAGGCCAGCCTCGGCGCGTTGCACAGCCTCCTGCACCAGGCCGTGGTGCGGGCTCTTCACGCACACCGGGTCGGCCACCGTCGGATCGTGCGCGATCAGATACGCCTGGCAGCGGCATCCGCCCAGGTCTTCCTCGCGGTGTTCGCAGCTGGCACACGGCTCCTTCATCCAGCCGGTGCCGCGGTAGCGGTTGAAGCCTTCGGAGTCGAACCAGATGTCGCGCACCGAGTGCTCGCGCACGTTCGGGAAGCTCAGGCCGGGCAGCATTTTCGCGGTGTGGCAGGGCACGGCGGTGCCGTCGGGCGTGACGGTCAGGAACATGCTGCCCCAGCCGTTCACACACTTCTTCGCCTTGCCCTCGTGGTAGTCGGGGGCCACGAAGAAGATGCGCATGCGGTCGCCCAGCTTCACGCGCCAGGCATCGGCCACGGCTTCTGCGTGCTGCAGTTGCGCACGCGTGGGCAACAACGCATCCCGGTTCTTGAAAGCCCAGGAGTAGTACTGCGTGTTCGCGAGTTCGAGGTACTCAGCGCCCAGCTCGGCCGCCATGCCGATGATGCGGTCAATGTGGTCGATGTTCAGGCGGTGCAGCACCACGTTCATCACCATCGGCCAACCCTGGTCCTTGATGGTCTGGGCCACCCGGTTCTTCAGCTCGAAGGTCTTGGTGTGCGAGAGAAAGTCGTTCATCTCGCGGGTCGAGTCCTGGAACGAGAGCTGCACATGGTCGAGGCCGGCGGCCTTGAGCGCACGCGCCCGCTCCACGGTCAGGCCGACGCCTGAGGTCAGCAGGTTGGTGTAGTAACCCAGGCGACGCGCTTCGGCGACGATCACCTCCAGGTCATCACGCAACAGCGGCTCGCCGCCCGAGAGGCCGCATTGCACGGCGCCGAGTTCGCGGCCTTCGCGCAGCACCCGCAGCCAGTCGTCGGTCGACAGCTCCTCGGGCTGGTTCGCGAAATCGATCGGGTTGTAGCAGAACACGCAGTGCAGCGGACAGCGGTAGGTCAGCTCGGCGAGCAGCCACAAGGGTGGGCCAGGCGTCATGACAGCCCCTCGTCCGATGAATACATCGGCCGATCCCCCGGGGGGATGCGGGCCGGCTTGGGAGCGGCCCGGCGCTCGGCCCGCAAAGGATGTTTCATGGCGTTCATTCCCAGGTCAGCCACTTCTGCTTGCCAGCGATCTCGACGAACGACAGCACCTCGGGCCCGAGACCCTTGGCATTGAACGCCAGCTCAAGTTCGCCGACGATTGCCTCGATGCTGCGTTCGCCGTCGCAGCGCAGCATGATCTCGCCGGCGCTGCCGTTGAGCTTGACCATGCCCTCGGGGTACAGCAGCACATGGCAGTTCTGCGCCGGCTCCCACTGCATGCGAAAGCCAGCGCCGATGCGCGGCCGGATGGACGTCGTCAGCGCCGTCATGCCGACACCCCGTACTTCAATGCGATCGCATCGTTCATGGTCCACAGGATGTCGAGCTTGAACTGCAGCACCTCGAGCGCGCGCTCCTGCGCAGCGCGGGTGCTGAAGTGCGCGAGCGTGACCGAGAGGCCCTGCTCGACATCGCGCCGCGCCTGGCTCACGCGGCTGCGGAAGTAGTGCAGGCCTTCGGACTCGATCCACGGATAGTGTTCGGGCCAGGTCGCGAGACGCTGCTTGTGGATCTCCGGCGCGAACAGTTCGGTCAGCGACGAGCACACCGCCTCCTGCCAGGGTGCGCGACGCGCGAAGTTCACGTATGCGTCGACCGCGAAGCGCACGCCGGGCGTGACGTGGCGCTGGTCGGTGACCTCCTCGCGACTCAGGCCGACCGCCTCGGCCAGGCGCAGCCAGGCTTCGATGCCGCCGGCATCGCGGACGCCGCCGAGCTCGAAGCCGTCGTGGTCGAGGATGCGCTGCACCCAGCCGCGCCGCACGGCCGGATCGGGGCAGTTGGACAGCACCGCAGCATCCTTGACGGGAATTGCGATCTGGTAGTAGTAGCGGTTCGCCACCCAGCCCTGCACCTGCTCGCGCGTGGCGCGCCCGCCGTTGAGCATCAGGTTGTACGGGTGGTGGATGTGGTACGCGCGACCGCGTTCGCGCAGCTTCGTTTCGAACTCGGCGGCACCCCAGGCGGGCGCATCGGCGGGCACGGCTTCGCGCCGCGCTTGGAGGATCTCGGCCTTCATCGGCACCTCAGAGTTGGATCAGCATGCCGTCTTCGCAGACCTCGATGCGTGCAGCAGTCAGCGCCGCGCGCTCGTCGGAGTCTTCGTCGAGGATGGGGTTGGTGTTGTTGATGTGGATCAGGCAGCGCCGCGTGTGCGCCGGCAGCTTCGCGAACCACTCCATCATCCCGCCGGGGCCGGACTGCGGCAGGTGGCCGATGTCGCGCGCGGTCTTCTTGCTCAGGCCCAGGCGCGGCATCTCGTCGTCGGTCCAGAAGGTGCCGTCGACCAGCAGCGCATCGGCACGGGCCATCGCGTCGAAGACCGGTGGTGTGATCGCGCCGAGGCCGGGCGCGTAGAACACGGTCGCGCCGGTCTTCTCGTCGCTGATCAGCATGCCGATGTTGTCGCCTTCCACCGGGTGCTCGCGGTGCGGCGAATAGGGCGCCGGCTTGCTCGACAGCGGCAGCGCGCGAAAGCTCAGGCCAGCGACACCGGCCACACGAAACGGCGTGCCATCAAGCCCGATGCGATGCCGCTCGACACCGCAATAGTGGCCGAGCACACGCAGGATCGGGTTGCCCTGGCTCAAGTCCTCGGCGACCGGGTCGGTGCACCACAGCGGCAGCGGCGAGCCGCGCTCGCGCAGCATGAACAGGCCGGTCGCATGGTCCACCTGTCCGTCCATCAACACAACGCCGGCGATGGCGGTGTCGCGCAGCGCGCGCGCGGGCTGCAGTTCGGGGCGGGCGCGGACCTGCTCAAGGATGTCGGGCGAGGCGTTGAAGAGCACGCCGTCCGAGGCATCGTCAGGCCGCACGAAGATCGACGACTGGGTGCGCGGCTTGCACCGCACACTGCCCGACCGGACGCCGGCGCAGTTGCGGCAATTGCAGTTCCATTGCGGGAAACCGCCGCCGGCGGCAGACCCGAGCACGCTGATGCGCATTGTTTGTTGGACACCGGAAAGGCGCGCGCTTGCGCGTGCCTTGAAAGAGGAAGGCACCGAGCCACGCCTGCGCGCAGCGCCGGTGCCGGGTTCGTCAGCGGGCGCTGACGTACATCGTGATCTCGAAGCCGAAGCGGAAATCAGCGGCGGTCGGGGTGGTCCATTGCATGGCAAGTCTCCGGAAGTGAATGACACGCAGGCCGGTCGACCTGCGCAAGGATGCAGCTTGCATCCCATGGTGAAGGATCGCTCCCCAAGCCTCTGCGCGCCAGTCGCTGCACCATGATTCGCGCCTCATGATTTTCATGATTGCGACCGAGGGTCGACCCGGTTCCTGCGTCGTTCGCGAATGTGTTGGCGGATCGGTGGTTACCATGGCGCGTGCTCACCTTCCCGACCTGCGGGGCTCCGCCGCCCACGCCATGACCTTGCGCCTGAAGATCAACCTGATCGTCGGCGCGCTGACGATCCTGTTTGTCGCGGCCGTGCTCGCGCTGCAGCTGCGCAGCATGCGCGAGTCGGTGCACGAGGAGGTGGTGGCCGCCAACCGCGTCGCCACGCAGCTGCTGCAGCGCAACACCCTGCTCTATGCGGCCCAGGGCACGCCGGCGATGCTCGCCTACCTGCAGGGCATTGGCCGCGTGCGCTCGAACGACATCGTGCTGTACGACGGGCAGGGCCAGGTGCTGTACCGCTCCCCGGCGTCCACCTACAAGGCAGGCCGCGATGCGCCCGACTGGTTCGAGCGGCTGATCGCACCGGCACCTTCGGTGCAGTCCATCGTTTTCCCCGGCGGCAAGCTGGTGACGCAGTCCAACGCATCGCGCGCCGCGATCGACGCCTGGGACTACCTGCTCGTGCTCGGCGCCGGTGCGGCGGTGCTGCTGGCCGTCGTCAACGCGCTGGTGTTCTGGCTGGTCGGACGCACGGTGCGGCCGTTCGGGCAGATCGTCGGTGCACTCGAGTCGCTGGAGGCCGGTCGTTTCGACGCGAAGCTGCCGCCGCTGCCCGGCGCCGAGGCGAGCTTGATCGGCGCGGCCTTCAACCGCATGGTCGGCCGCCTGCGCCAGAACATCGAGACCGAACGCCGCGCCGCGCTGGCCGAGAGCCGGCTGGTCGACAACCGCGAACTCACACGCTGGATCGAGCGCCAGCTCGAACAGGAGCGGCGCCTCATCGCGCACGAACTGCACGACGAGCTCGGCCAATCCATCACCGCGATGCACAGCATGGCGATTTCGATCGCGCAGCGCGTGCGCGGCCTCGATGTGCAGGCAGAGCAGGCGGCGCGCACCATCGCCGACGAGTCGTCGCGCCTCTACGAGGCCATGCACGGCATCATCCCGCGCCTTGCGCCGCTGATGCTGGACAACTTCGGCCTCGCAGACGCACTCGGGGACCTCGTCGAACGCACGCGGCGCAGCCAGCCAGGCGCAAGCATCGAGCTGCAGGTGGGACTGGGCGATGCGAGCCTGGCGGCCGATGTCGCGCTGGCGCTGTACCGCGGCGCGCAGGAAGCCGTGACGAACGCGCTGCGACATGGCCACGCGACGCACATTTCCGTGTCGATGCGGCGCGAGGCCGACGCCGCG
>NZ_VIDT01000214.1 GCF_006519715.1 Ideonella azotifigens | reverse complement strand
GGTGGCGCGTTTGCCGGCAATGCCATCGAGAAGCACGCCCGCACCGAAACCGTCTACCGCATGCACGTGCGCATGGACGATGGCACCCGCCGCACCATCACCCAGCCGCAGCCGGTCTCGGTCGGCACCGCGGTGACGGTGGAGGGCAATTCGATGCGCGTCGGCCACTGAAGCCGGACGGCATCTGCCAATGAGAAAAGGGCCTGCGGGCCCTTTTCTCATGGCGGGACGAATCTCCCTCAGCCAGCCTGCCGTCTGGCGCTGCTGAGCAAGGCCACGGCACCCGCGATGACGCCCCAGAACGCCGAGCCGATGCCGAAGAAGCTCAGGCCCGACAGCGTGACCAGGAAGGTCAGCAAGGCCGCGTCGCGGTGGCGTTCGGCGTTCAGCGCGTTGGCCAGCCCGGCGCCAATCGTGCCCAGCAGCGCCAGCCCGGCCACCGCGATCACCAGTTCCTTCGGGAACGCGCCCAGCAGCCCGGCCACCGCACCGCCGGCCAGGCCGACGACGATGTAGAACACGCCCGCCGCGGCAGAGGCCATGTAGCGTCGCGCCGGGTCTTCGTGCGCCTCGCGGCCCATGCAGATGGCTGCGGTGATGGCTGCCAGGTTCAGCGCGTAACCGCCGAATGGCGCGAGCAGCAGCGAGGCGACGCCGGTGGCACCCACGGTGGGGGAAACAGGAATCTGAAACCCCGCGGCCCGTTGCGCCGCCACGCCGGGCAGGTTCTGCGAAGCCATGGTCACGACGAACAAGGGCAGGCCGACCCCGATCAGGGCATGGGCTGAGAACTGCGGGGTGGTCCATGCCGGCCGGGCCCAGCCCCAGGGCACGTCGCCCAGGTGCAGCAGGCCTTGCGCCGCTGCCAGTGCGATGCCGGCTGCCAGCACGCCGGGCACCGCATAACGCGGCCACCACCGCCGTCCCGCGAGGAAGGCCGCGGCCATGCCCAGCACCAGCAGCGGCTGGGCATGGCTGGCCAGCACCGCGTCCAGCGCAAAACGCGCCAGCACGCCGGCCAGCAAGGCCGAGGCAATGGCCATCGGGATGCGGTCCATGATGCGTTCGAACCAGCCGGTGTAGCCGACGATGGCGATCAGCAGCGCACAGGCCATGAAGGCGCCAATCGCCTCGGCCATCGGCACGCCCTGGGTCGCGGCAATCAGTGCGGCGCCCGGCGTGGACCAGGCGGTCAGCACCGGCTGGCGGTACCAGAGCGACAGGCCCAGGCTGGTGAAGCCCATGCCCAGCCCGAGCGCCCAGATCCACGAGGCTGTCTGCGCTGGCGTCGCGCCCAGCGCCTGGGTCGCGGCGAAGATCAGCGCGACCGAGCTGGTGAAGCCGACGAGCACGGCGACGAAGCCCGCCACGACGGTGGAGAACGAAAGGTCCCGCAGAAGAGATCGTTTCATCGGTGATGGCGTAGCAACAGCACGCTGCGGCCGAGGGGGATTCGGCGCCGGGCCGCCCCAAGCCGAATCGCGCCCCTCGGGGGCAGGAGCGCAGCGACTGGGGGGCTCAATTCAAATCTCGACCTTTGCGCCCAACTCGACGATGCGGTTCGAGGGCAGGTTCAGGAAGTCGGCCATGTCGGTGGCGTTGCGGTGCATGCTGGCGAACAGCTTCTCGCGCCACATGGCCATGCCGTCGCCGAAGGTCGGGATCACGGTTTCGCGCGACAGGAAATAGCTGGTGTCCATGTCGTCCATCGGCACGCCGCGGCCTTCGAGCAGTCGCAGCGCCTCGGGCACGTCCGGGTCGTTCTTGAAGCCGAAGTTCAGCGTGATCTGCCAGCAGTCATGTCCCATGGAATGGATGGACAGGCGCTTGTCGAAGCCGACCCAGGGCACTTCGTGATGCCGCACCGTGACGAACAGGTTGTGCTCGTGCAGCACCTTGTTGTGCTTGAGGTTGTGCATCAGCGCATTGGGCGTGAGGCCTTCCTCGGCAACCAGGAAAACTGCCGTGCCGGACACGCGCACCGGAGGGCTGACGAACACCGCTTCGAGGAAGCCTTCGAGCTCGATGGCGTCGTCCCGCACGCGGTGGCGCATGATGGTCCGGCCCTGTTTCCAGGTCAGCATCAGCAGGAACATGCCCGAGCCGATCACCAGCGGGAACCAGCCGCCGGCGATCAGCTTGAGCAGGTTGGACAGGAAGAAGGTCAGGTCGATGACAAAGAAGAAACCGGTCACCGCGATGCACAGCAGCAGCGGGTAGCGCCAGCCGTAGCGGATCACGAAGAAGGTCATCACCGTGGTGATGGTCATGTCCAGCGTGACGGCAATGCCGTAGGCCGAAGCCAGCGTGGACGAGCTCTTGAACAGCGCCACCGCCAGCACGATGAAGACGAACAGGCCCCAGTTGACGAAGGGCACGTAGATCTGGCCGGTGTCGCGCACGGAGGTGTGGCGGATCGTCATGCGCGGCAGGATGCCGAGCTGCATGGCCTGCTTGGTGACGGAGAAGGCGGCCGAGATCAGCGCCTGCGAAGCGATCACGGTGGCGGCGGTGGCCAGGAACACCAGCGGCAACTGGGCCCAGGCCGGCGCCATCATGTAGAACGGGTTTTCGACCGCCTCCGGGTGCTCCAGCAGCATCGCACCCTGGCCGAAATAGTTGATCACCAGCGCCGGCATTACCATGCTGTACCAGGCAATGCGAATGGGCTTGCGGCCGAAGTGGCCCATGTCGGCATACAGCGCTTCGCCGCCGGTCACGCACAGCACGACCGCGCCCAGTGCGACGAACGACACCAGCGGCTGGTCGATGCAGAACCTCGCGGCATGCAGCGGGTTCAGCGCCACCAGCACCGCGGGGTTCTCGATGATGTGCGGCAGGCCCAGCCAGATCAGCACGCCGAACCAGACCAGCGTGATCGGCCCGAAGAATTTGCCAATGCCGCCGGTGCCAAAGCGCTGCACCGAGAACAGGCCGGTCAACACGATCAGCGTGATCGGGATGATGAAGCTGTGCAGCCCGGGCGCCGCGACCTCCAGGCCCTCGACGGCAGACAGCACCGAGATGGCCGGCGTGATGACGCCGTCGCCATAAAAGATCGCGGTGCCGAACAGGCCGACGACCATCAGCACCCGCCGCAGCCGCGGCCGGTCGCGCACGGCCGTCGTGGCCAGTGCCAGCATCGCGATCAAGCCGCCTTCGCCGTTGTTGTCCGCCCGCAGGATCAGCAGCACATACTTCAACGAGACGATGATGGTCATCGTCCAGAAGATGAGGCTCAGCACCCCCAGTACATTGCCCTGCGTGGCCGGCACATGCCCTGCATGAAAGACTTCCTTGAGCGCGTACAGCGGGCTGGTGCCGATGTCGCCATAGACCACACCCAGCGCGGCCAGCGTCAGGGCGGCCAGCGCGGCGGGTGACTTTGGGGTGGCGGATGAACTCAAGCGCGGACTCGGCGAAACGGAGCCGCTATTGTGCGCTGCCTACCTGCGCAGGAAGCGTCTTTCCAAGCCTGCCCGATCGTGGTAGGCGGCCCTGGTTCTGGGGCGTGCCGGCGCGTGATTTCAGTCGTAAACCTCGGCGTCCGGATCGGTGGCTTCGAGTTCGTAGGACGCGGCCAGCATGGCCAGGCGGCCGATCACGCCGTACATGTAGAAGCGGTTCGGGGCGCTGGCGCCTGGGCGGCTGCCGGGCTTTGGCAGCAGGTGGCTGTCGGAGAAGGCCAGTGGCACGAAGCTGGCGCCGGGGGCGTTGAGGTTCTCGTCGATGCCGCGGTCGGCATGCACCCGGTAGAAGCCACCGACGACGTAGCGGTCGATCATGTAGACCACCGGTTCGGCGACCGCGTCGTTGACGCGTTCGTAGGTCGGCACGCCTTCCTGGATCAGCACGTCGGTGACCTCCTGGCCGTCCTTGATCACGCCCATCTTGTTGCGTGTGCGGCGGTTGACCTCGTCGAGTTCCTTGGCGTCGCGCACGGTCATGATGCCCATGCCGTAGGTGCCGTTGTCGGCCTTGACGACGACAAACGGCTTCTCGTTGATGCCATATTCCTTGTGCTTGCGGCGGATCTTGGTCAGCAGCGCGTCGACCTGGGTCTGCACCGCGTCGATGCCGGTGCCGTCGGCCCAGTTGACCGGGCCGCAGTGCGAGAACATCGGGTTGATCAGCCACGGATCCATGCCCAGCAGCTTGGCGAATTTCTTGGCCACTTCCTCGTAGCTGCGGAAGTGATTCGTCTTGCGGCGCACGGCCCAGCCGGCATGCAGCGGCGGCAGCAGGTACTGCTCGTGCAGGTTTTTCAGCACGTCCGGAATGCCGGCCGACAGGTCGTTGTTCAGCAGGATGGTGCAGGGGTCGAAGTTCTTCAGGCCCAGCCGGCGCTGGCTGCGCTCCAGTGGTTCCAGCGTCAGCATGCTGCCATCGGGCAGTTCCAGCGTGCTGGGCTCGGTGATGCTTTCGTCCAGCGTGCCCAGGCGCACGTTCAGGCCGGCTTGGCCGAAGATCTGCACCAGGCGCTGCACGTTCATCAGGTAGAACATGTTGCGGCTGTGCTTCTCGGGGATCAGCAGCAGGTTCTTGGCTTCCGGGCAGATCTTCTCGATCGCCGCCATCGCGGCCTGCACCGCCAGCGGCAGCATTTCGGGGGTCAGGTTGTTGAAGCCGCCGGGGAACAGGTTGGTGTCGACCGGCGCCAGCTTGAAGCCTGCGTTGCGCAAGTCCACCGAGCTGTAGAACGGCGGCGTGTGCTCCATCCATTCGAGCCTGAACCAGCGTTCGATCGCCGGCATGGACTCCAGCATGCGCTGTTCCAGTTCATTGATCGGTCCGGTGAGGGCGGTGACGAGGTGCGGAACCATGGTGTTTTCTGGCGTGTGCGGCGGCGGGATACAGCGGGGCGCGGGCAAGCACGACAGGATGGGTGTGTGCCTGGGGCGATGGGGAATTCTGGCAGATGGCGGCCCGGGGTCGCACAAGAGGCGCAGAACGATCCGCGTTTTCAGATCAGGGCTGGCGTGCCAAATTGCAAGATTCGCCTCTGCCATGCGGATAAAAAAAGGGACTGCCTTTCCAGGCAGTCCCCAACTCGCTCCGAACTTGTGAGCGACAGCGACTTCAGGCGCTGTCGCTGCTTGGCATCACTTGTTGTAGGCAGTCTCGCCGTGAGAAGAGATGTCCAGGCCTTCGCGTTCCTGGTCTTCCGGCACGCGCAGGCCAATGACCAGATCGACGATCTTGTAGGCGATCAGCGAGACCACGCCCGACCACACGATGGTGATCAGCACGGCCTTGGCTTGCACCCAGACTTGCGATGCGATGCTGTAGGCATCGGGGGTGATCATGCCCACGGTGACCCAATCGGCCACGGCGCTCGGGCCGCCGAGGTTCGGCGAATTGAACACACCGGTCAGCAGCGCACCCAGGATGCCGCCCACGCCGTGCACGCCGAACACGTCCAGCGTGTCGTCCGCGCCCAGCAGCTTCTTCAGGCCGGTCACGCCCCACAGGCAGGCGAAGCCGGCGATCACGCCGATGATCAGCGCACCGCCCACACCGACGTTGCCGGCTGCCGGCGTGATGGCGACCAGGCCGGCGACGGCACCGGACGCCGCGCCCAGCATCGAGGCCTTGCCCTTGTGCAGCGCTTCACCCACCGACCAGGCCAGCACCGCAGCGGCGGTGGCGACGAAGGTGTTCATGAAGGCCAGGGCAGCAAAGCCGTTGGCTTCCAGCGCCGAGCCGGCGTTGAAGCCGAACCAGCCCACCCACAGCAGGGCGGAACCGACCATCGTCAGCGTCAGGCTGTGCGGGGCCATTGATTCCTTGCCGTAGCCCACGCGCTTGCCGATCATGTACGCACCGACCAGACCGGCAACAGCAGCGTTGATGTGCACCACGGTGCCGCCGGCGAAGTCCAGTGCGCCCATTTGCCAGATGTAACCCGCCTTGGCGTTCATCGAGTCCACCACGTTGGCGGCGGTGTAGGCGTCCGGACCCATCCAGAACCAGACCATGTGCGCGATCGGCGCGTAGCTGAAGGTGAACCACAGAGCCATGAACAGCAGCACCGCGGAGAACTTGATGCGCTCTGCGAACGAACCGACGATCAGCGCGCAGGTGATGCCTGCGAAGGTCGCCTGGAAGGCTGCGAACACGATCTCAGGGATGTAGACACCCTTGCTGAAGGTCGCGCCGTTGGCGAAGGTGCCCGCTGCGTTGTCCCAGATGCCCTTGAGCATCAGCCGGTCGAAGCCGCCGACGAAGGCATTGCCTTCGGTGAAGGCCAGGCTGTAGCCATAGATGACCCACAGCACGACGATCATCGAGAACGTGACCATCACCTGCATCAGCACCGACAGCATGTTCTTGCTGCGGACCAGGCCGCCGTAGAACAGCGCCAGGCCAGGCACGGTCATCATGATGACCAGCAGCGTGGAGACCATCATCCAGGCGGTGTCGCCCTTGTTGGGCACGGGGGCCGGTGCGGCGGCAGCGTCAGACGCGGCCGGTGCAGCTTCCGAAGCGGCGGCTGCAGGTGCTGCAGCGGGCGTGGCTTCGGAGGCCGCGGTGGCGACAGGCGCCGAAGCGGCGTCCTGCGCCAGGGATGTCCCCGCAAAGCCCAGGGCGGCGAAGCCCAGGGCGAGGGAAGCAATCAGCTTTCTCATGGTGTGTGTGTCTCTTGGTCGGTGTGCTGGCGGATCTCAAGGAAACGAAGGGCCGTTCCCGAGTTTTCTTGACCCCCTCGGGGGGCCTGACGCGAAGCGGCAGGTCTGGGGGCGCTCAGTATCAGAGGGCGTCTTTGCCGGTCTCGCCGGTGCGGATGCGGACGACTTGCTCGAGGGCGGAGACAAAGATCTTGCCGTCGCCAATCTTGCCGGTGCGGGCGGAGGATTCGATGGCCTCGATCACGCGGTCGACCAGCGCGTCGTCCACCGCCGCTTCGATCTTCACCTTGGGCAGAAAGTCCACCACGTACTCCGCGCCGCGATACAGCTCGGTGTGGCCCTTCTGACGGCCGAAGCCTTTCACTTCAGTCACCGTGATGCCTTGCACGCCGATGGCGCTGAGGGCTTCACGCACTTCATCAAGCTTGAAGGGCTTGACGATGGCAGTCACCATTTTCATTGTCTGCTCCAGAGGTTGGGGCTGGCAGCGAAGGCGCCACCAGCCGGGGGATTCAATCGATCAGAGCCCTTGCTTCATGGCAGGAGCGCAAGCGAATAGCGTTGGGCCGGCATCGCACAGCCGGTTCGGGGTCGCACCGAGCTTGTCTTCGGTTGCATTGCAAGACCGGTGCCTTCCATGGCCCCGCTTGGGCGAGCGGTGAAGCCAACACGAGGGTCGGCGGTCCAGCCTTCGGCGAACTTGTAATTCGCGCTCAGATCGAGATGGCCCGGGTTCTGGGCATCCTGGATATCGAAGCTCTTGTCATTCGCACGCCACACGCGGAGGACGCCAGCGCTCAGGCCGGCATCTGCATTCACGTGCAAGGTCAAAAGACTCGGCGCGGCAAACGCCGTCTGGGACTTCTTCATGCAACTGCTCCGGGGTACTGTGAGTCCGCGGCTTGTGTGGGGTTGGGTCGAGCTCAGCGGCTGGGTAGCTGCAGCTTTCATGCCCGCAGCCGCGCAAGCAGGAAAACAGGCTTGGCGGGCTTTCAAGCCGGCCCCACCGGACATGGGCGATCCAAGTTGGTGCCATGTGGGTGCGGGATTGGCACCGAAGTTGTGCGCTCTTGCGTTTTCTCCCTCCAGAGCGGGATTGCCCGCGCGGTTGCCGCGTTTGGACAATGGCCGTCATCCCAGCATGGGCACAACGAACAACCAGGGAGGGCCGCATGACGCTGGCCGTGATCAGCAGCCGCGCGCTTGATGGCGTGCAGGCGCCACCGGTACAGGTGGAAGTGCATTTGGCCAACGGCCTGCCCAGCTTCACGCTGGTCGGCCTGGCCGATACCGAGGTGAAGGAGGCGCGGGAGCGGGTGCGCGCCGCGCTGATGGAGAGCGGGTTCCAGTTTCCGCACAACAAGCGCATCACCGTCAGTCTGGCGCCTGCGGACCTGCCCAAGGAGTCTGGCCGCTTCGATTTGCCGATCGCCCTGGGCATCCTGGCTGCCCAGGGCGTGGTTGATCCGGCCCGCCTGGCGCGTTTCGAATTTGCCGGGGAACTGTCGCTCGCCG